>CAXNJF010000092.1:0-6386 GCA_964202585.1 Trichlorobacter sp.
TTGTCCTCAACTACCCGAAGGATATCAAGGCGTTCTACATGCGTCAGAATGATGATGGCAGAACGGTGGCGGCCATGGATCTGTTAGTACCCAAGGTGGGTGAGATCATCGGCGGCAGTCAACGGGAAGAGCGACTGGATAAGCTGGAGTAACGGATAGCAGAGATGGAAATCCCTAAAGAGCCGCTCTGGTGGTATCTGGATTCCCGCCGCTGGGGCAGCACCCCCCATGCCGGATTCGGCCTTGGTTTTGAACGGCTGATCATGTACCTCTCCGGGATGGATAACATCCGCGACGTGATTCCGTTCCCGCGGACGCCGAGACATGCTGAGTTTTGACTCATTGATCAAGAATTTTTATCGTGTTATATTCAGCAACAAATTAAGCATCACTGGAGCCACTATGCAAGCGATCTGCCCTTCTGAAGATATCCGGTCTGTTACTGACTTGAAGAGAAATACCAGAGATATCCTTGATCATCTGCATGCCTCCGGCAGACCGGTCATCCTCACCGTCAACGGCAGGGCAGACTCTGTGTTACTTGATGTAAAGATATACGAAAAGCATCTGCAAGCTGCCAATCTTGCCCGCCTGATGGCTCCTGCAGAAAAAGAACTTCAAAAAGGCGCTACCCGCCCAGTACGTGATTTTCTGCAAGAATTTAAGCATGCCCATACTCTTTAAGGTTGAAATTACCCCCACAGCAGAGGCAGATATCGCAAGTGTTTGGGAGTACATTGCCGGTGATAACGCCAATTCTGCCACCAGTTTTATCATCCGCCTTGATGAGCAGGTCGCCACGCTGGAACAGTTTCCGGAGCGCTGTGCTTCGATACCAGAGAACGAACTACTTGGCACACACTACCGCCACCTGCTGTTTGGGAACTACCGCACGATCTTCATCATTATCGAGCAAAGGGTGATCATCATGCGGGTGCTGCATGGCTCTCGTTTGCTGGATGTCGAGATGCTTGCGCCAGATAACCTCGTTTGAAGAAATCACATGCAGGAAAGCTCTATCCCCAACCGTGAAAAATTCTTTTCCGAATTGATCAAAGCAGACAACTACGTATTGCCGGGGACAAGAAGCAGGCCTAATATACATAAACTATTAGCTTTTTATACAGCAGGGACAGATCATGCAACTAAACCTGTTTGAGGACAATAACCGGCAGATTCTGCTGAATATCGCCGATGAGTTTCTGGGAGAGCTTGACTTTGAGCAGGCAACCCCGATCTATGGACAACTGCTGAACGACTATCCCGGTGATCAGCAGATCATCGCTCTGCAGCATCTTGCAGCCGAGTGGGCCGCCAGGTTCAACGATCCGGCAACAGGCTGGAGTGATCCTGATCAGTTGTGCCAACTCTATCAGCTGCAGAAGACCATTACACATCCGCCATTACGCAAGGCTGTTCAGACCTTCATTATTGAGGTTCTGCTGAGTCTGCCTGAACCGCACGGCATCTATCGTCCTCCTGATTTTCATATCGGGTTGCTGTTGCTTGAGGCCAAACGCCTGCATGAGGCTGCTGAGCTGCTGCAGGCGGCCCTGTTACAGCCGGAGCTGCCCGCAGGAAGGCTGATGGCCTGGTTTGCCGATGTCCTGACCCTGCTGAAGCAACCGGATGAGGCACTGGACTGGTACCTTGCCGCTCTGGTGCTTGATCCGGCAATGGTCCAACTGGATACGCTGGCAAACCGAACCATCAAAAAACTGTATATCTCGCTGCAGGTAGAGGCAGATGGAGCACTACCGGAAGAGGAAGAGCTTGCCTGGCTACCGGTCTGGGGGATCTTTGAAGATCTGTTCACCCTGCCATTGCCTGCAATGATCATGGTTCTGCTGCTTGAAGGCTCAGACCTGACTGAAAGGGCCTCTGACACCTCCCTTCCTGTCCCGCAACGCTGGTTTTATCTGCTGCTGCAGGCAGAGGAACTGCGTAAAGAGCACGCTGATACCGCAGTGCGTGCAGCGGTACGCCGCCGGATGAAAGAGTTGAACAGCTTCATGTTTTCCCGCTATCTGTCCATGATAGCGTAACCAAACCGTATCTGGAGCCGCACACAGTAATGACCACTTCCGCTACCCCATCCACTTCACCACTCCTGCGCCTGTTTCTGGAACGGGAACCACGTGACCTGTACAGCATCGCCTCCAAAGCCAATCTGCAGGAAGGCATTGAGCTCTGCCGACATGGCAGTCTTGATGCCACTGCATGGAATGAAGACAAAAGTTCCCTTTCCATCACCTTTTCCAGTGTTGCAACAACCACACTCTCCAGCAATGGCATGAGGATCCTGCCCGGTTGCAGTTGCCGTCAGTGGCGTCCGGGCCTGCAATGTCCCCATATTGTGGCAGCATGGGCCCTTTTGAAACGGCTGGTTTCGCCCGGCAGTCTGTTCCAGATCCATTTTAACGCTGATATATTGGAAAGAGTGGCTCTTTTCAGCGGGATTGAACTGCTGCCGGAAAAAGCCCGGCCAGGCATGGCACAAAAGCCGCCGTTCAACAGAAATGAAGCGATACTCAGAAAGGTGGAGGCGTTAGTAGCAGAAAAAGAAAGACCGGCTGAGCTCTTGGCATCAAAATCCTATCGGATGATGATCTCACAAGACCAGTATAACAGCATCAAGGTCGGGATCTACTGCGCTAAGGAAGAGGTCCACCGCTGGTCCAGCCAGCGAGCGCCGGTTGCTATCCAGCGTTTTTTGATGACCCATTTCTACGCTGAACCCACCCAGCGTTACCTTGACAGCTTTCTGTCAATGACCGGTGGAAACTACCCGATCATCTTTCGTTCAAAGGACAACAAGGAGACCGAGCTTGCCTGGACTCCCGACCAGCCACTTACCGCTACGCTTACCTTTGATATCCGGGATAATGACGTCCATCTGATAAAAACCGTTACTGACGGAGACTCACTACCGGAACAAACCATTACAACAAGCGGGCTGTTGATTATTAACCTGAAAGATGCTGTCATTCAACCGCTACGCGATGCGGGGGCCTGGAAGGCCTTTGACCAGCTTGAAGAGCAGCTCTATGCGGCTGATGAAAAGCTGAACCCGGATGATTTTGATGATGATGACTACGATGATGACTTCTACGATCCTGATGACGATCAAGAATTTGCCAGCAGCGAAATACGCAACATCAAGCATGGTATTGCGGTTACCTGCACGCATTTTAACAAGACGGTAATCAGGTTGCTGCCTGAGATGCTCCAGAGCAGTGACACGGTACTTTTTTTCAAAAAGAATGGCAAAAAAATCAAACTGCCTCAAGCGTCACCCGCCGAATATATCCTGAATGCAGAGAGGATGAGCGGAGACCTGCCGGTTCAGTTGACACCGCTGGGCAGATTCAACGAGCTGCTGTTTTTCTTCTCAAACAGCACCTTCTGGTTTCTGTCTGCTGAAAAGCGTGCCCACCTTCCGGTGCCGCTCAAGGCAAAAAAACGGATCAACCACCTGATTGAAACCGCTTTCAGGCTGCTTGATGAAACAAAATCAACCGCCCGCACCAAACTGATCACCAGCGCCCTTACAACCCCTGATTTTATCAAGCGAAATATCAAGCGGGATGCAAAACAGCTCTTAAACCGTTTTAGTACACACTGTTGCCAAAAGCTGGTGATGATTAACGCCCAGCCGGATGGCTGGCATTTTGTTGAGGATGACCCAGGTACCCAGGCGAAGCTGGTCAGGATTATCTTTGAGCAGTTTGGCGCTGACTGTTTTGCCCAGGGAGATCTGCCGGGGTCGGCTGTGCTGCCTGCAGAACAGCTCATGCAGCACCTGCCTGCCCTGACAAAAAAACTGGAAGGGAGCGGGTTCTCCCTGCTGGTTGATCTGCAACCGCTTGCCACCGGATCATGGCAATTTTCCCTTGATGCCACCCACAGCAGTCTTGACTGGTTTGAGCTAAAGCCTGAAATCCGCGTGAATGGCGAACTGCTGACGGATCAGGAACTGCAGGAGCTGCTTGGCGGCAGCGGCATGCTGCGTAAAGATGGCAAACTGCTGCTGCTGGATGAACTGTCAAGCCAGATACTGGCCATGTTCAGCGGTGCGATGGCCGGCAAGAAAAGTAAAAAAGGCAAGCAGGAGCTGGTGCGGGTCCCTCGTCTGCAGATTCTGGACTGGCTACAGCTGCGCAAGCACGGGGTGGATGTGCAGCTGGCCCCGCAGGATGCGGAGATTCTGGAGAACCTGCTGAACTTTGAACAGCTGCCAAAACCTGCTCTGCCTGACGGACTGGTGGCAGAACTGCGCCATTATCAGCTAGATGCCTGGCACTGGCTGGCCTTTCTGTATCAGCACCGCTTTGGCGCCTGTCTGGCCGATGACATGGGACTGGGCAAGACGTTACAGGGAATTACCCTGATGGCAGGCATCATGGCCGGAACGATCCCCTCGGCAGCCCCATCCGGTTCACCCCATCTGGTGGTTGCTCCCCCCTCGCTGCTGTTCAACTGGGAAGCGGAGATCGCTCGTTTTCTGCCTGCTGCCAAGGTACTGCTCTACGCCGGAACTGGACGCAGCACAGAGCAATTCACCAACCACGACATCATTATCACCAGCTATGGTATTATCCAGCGAGACCACGAAAAGCTGGAAGAGCTCCGCTTTGATGTGATCATCTTTGACGAAACCCAGGTGGTCAAAAACCTGCAGGCTGCCACCACCAATGCGGTCCGCAAGCTGAAAGGGGCCTTTATCCTGGCTTTAACCGGTACCCCGGTAGAAAACCATCTGGGAGAATATTACGCAATCATGGATCTTTGCCTGCCGGGACTGCTGGGGAGTCACGACGAGTTTAACCGGCAGATCGCCAAGGGAGGGCCACCCGCCACCCAGCGTCTGATCCAGCGCACCAAACCGTTTGTGCTGCGCCGCACCAAGCAGATGATCGCCGCTGAACTACCCCCCAAGATCGAGACCGATATCCAGCTGGAGCTATCACCCAAACAAAAGGTGCTCTACCAGCGCACGGTAGAGGAGGTTAAGGGGCAGGTGCTGGATGCCTACCAGAACAACGCCGCATCCCAGGCCCGCATTATCGCCTTAACCGCCATCCTGAGACTGCGCCAGATCTGTCTGGCCCCGGTGCTGGCTGCAGCAACAGCGTCAGACAGCTCACCCAAACTGGAATTTCTGGCCGAGCAACTGCTTGAACTGCGGGATGAAGGGCACAGTGCGCTGGTCTTCTCACAGTTTACCGGCTATCTGGATATCATTGAGAAGGGGTTGAAGCAGCAGGGGCTGGCTTGCCTGCGGCTGGACGGCTCCACCCCGGTACCCCAGCGCAAGAATCTGGTACAGAATTTCCAGAACTCAGCTGAGCCGCTGGTGTTTCTGATCAGCCTGAAGGCCGGTGGCAAGGGATTAAACCTGACCCGCGCCACCTACGTCTACCATATGGACCCCTGGTGGAACCCGGCAGTAGAGAATCAGGCCTCAGACCGCGCCCACCGGATCGGTCAGACCGAACAGGTCACCATTACCCGCCTGATCATGCGCCACACCATTGAAGAAAAGATGATGGCTCTTAAGGCACGCAAACTGGAGCTGTACAAGGCGTTGCTGGAAGATGGCACCGGCAGTGGCGGATCAGGACTGACGCGGGAAGACTTTGAGTTTTTGCTGGGGTAAATGGTACCCAATGACCTGCTTATGTATTTACAAAATTGTACATAAAGAGTTAGAGTAAACCATGCTATTTGAATGGGATGAGAACAAGAACCGGATCAACAAGGCCAGACACGGCGTCAGTTTTGATGCTGCAAAACTGATCTTTTTTGATCCATGCTTGAAGGTTTTATTTGACCGGAGTGAAAACGGTGAAGACCGTTGGCATGCAATCGGCAAAATTCAGGGCGTTGTTATGCTGCTTGTTGTCCACACGGTGCAGTATGAACAAACTACCGAGATCATCCGTATCATATCCGCAAGACGCCCTACACGACGGGAAAGGAAACAGTATGAAGAATAAGCAATCCAAAATGGTACGGATTGAATCAGACGGCACCATTACCCCTGAAATAGCGGAAGAACTGCGCCAGATAGCAGCCATGTCCGACCAGGATATAGACACCTCTGACATCCCCGAAATAACCGACTTCACCGGCTTTGAAGTCGGCAAGTTTTACCGGCCGGTTAAGCAGGCTGTCACTGTCCGTCTTGATGCTGATCTGCTTAACTGGCTGAAGCAGGGGGGGAAAGGCTACCAGAGCCGCATGAATGCCATCCTGCGGAAAGAGATGCAGCAGCAGATGTACCGGAAAGCAGCATAACGGTTTATCATTCCCGCGCGGAAGCGCGGGGATAGGTACATTATGGGAGGACTCCTGTGGCACTGTCGCCTGAAGAACTGAGTGAT
>CAXNJF010000093.1:0-6380 GCA_964202585.1 Trichlorobacter sp.
GCTTTTTTATTCCGTCAGGCCAGGGCTTCCGGCTCTGTCCGCAGCTGCGCGGCCTGGTCAGATTCAGGCAGATGGATCTGCAACAGTTTGAGCAGTACCAGTCAGCAGATCTGGTGTTATGTCGTAACACCCTGATTTACTTCAACAGGCCAGCGCAGGAAAAAATTCTGCATGCCATTGCAGATATTTTGCCACAGGGTGGTATACTGGTGCTGGGAAAATCGGAAAGTATGCCAAACCACCTGCGGAGCAGGTTTGCCACCCTTGATCCGGTGGAACGGATATACTCTCGCAGATGAGGAGATAATTGATGCGGGTACCACTTGGGTATAAATTTATTCTCGGCTTTGTTGGCGTTGTTGCTGTTGTGGCCCTTGCTCCACCGGTTGTTGCCGCGCTGGGCTATGCTCCCGGAGTCACCCATTTTTTAACACTTGTGGTGGCAATGACCGTCGGCCTGATCATGGGATGGCTTTTTTCTCGCAAATTTGCGCGGAATATCGGCATGCTGACCGCTTCTGCCCATGAGGTTAGCCAGGGAGATCTTTCCCGTGATATTCAACTGCCCCCTACCCGGATGCCTGATGAAACCCATGAGCTCACCGCTGCCATAAATCTGATGGTTCAGAATCTGCGGGACCTGGTGGGGCATGTCCGGGGCAGCTCCCTGAAACTGGCCGGGGCCTCACGGGAGCTCAACGGTACGGCGGTTGAGATCAGCGTTTCAACCGAAGAGGTGGCGCGGGCTATTGAACAGATTTCCCACGGTGCCGAGACCCAGGCTGAGCAGGTAGAGCGCAGCTCCCGGATTATCAAGGAGACAGCCATCTCAATCGAGCTGGTGGCCTCCCGTGCCCGTGAAAGCTCCCGCTCTGCCCGTGATACCACCCTGATCGCCCGTCGTGGTTCAGAACTGGCTGGTGACGCCCTTGAGCTGATGAAAGAGTTCTTTCTGCAGATTGAGGAGTTGTGCGCCCGGTTTGAGCAGTTAAACAGCCGCCTGCAGCGGGTGGGAAAAGTTGCTGATTTTATCGGTGAAGTGGCACGTCAAACCAATCTGCTGGCTTTGAACGCCTCCATTGAAGCGGTGCGGGCCGGTGAATACGGCAAAGGCTTTGCCGTGGTGGCGGACGAGGTGCGCAAGCTGGCAGACAGTACCTCCCATTCCGCCGGTGAGATTACCGACCTGATCAGTTCTTTACGGGATGAGAGCCAGAAGGTGCATGAAAACCTGCTGGAAAGTTCACGCACCATTCGGGAGGGGAAGAAAAACGTCGATGTAACGGCTGGTTCCTTTGGCGAGATCATTGCCAGCGTGCAGGAAACCGAGCGCCGGGCCAACAGTATTGCTGACCTGTCCCAGATGCAGCTGGAAAGCTCGGCAAAAATGGTGCAGTCCATTGATGAAATTGCCAGGGTTGCGGATGACAATGCCGCAGCCACGGAGCAGGTCTCAGCCGCTACGGAAGAGCAGCTGGTTGCCATGCAGGATATGGCGTTGTCAACCAAAGAGCTGGCACAGCTGGCGGATGATCTGGAAAAAGTGGTGCGACGTTTTACCCTGGAGGAAACGGTTGAGCTGGTGGAAACCGTATGAGTGAAGAGCGCCGTTTCCTGCTGATGCAGGCAGGCGGGCAGCAGTATGCCCTGCCGTTTGAGCAGGTGGCGGAGGTCAGCGAACTGCGTCGGCTCTCGCCGGTACCACGGGCACCGGCCTGGTGTCCGGGGGCTACCCGTTCAGCCGGAGTGGTGGTAGCGGTGGTTGATCTGGCTTGTTACCTGGGAGACGACCCGGAACAACATCCGGAAAAGCTGGTGGTGCTCGATCTGCGGACAGGCGGGCTGGCGCTGCAGGTAGGGCCGGTTTCAGCACTGGTGCTTGAAGGCCAGCCAGCCCTGGAAAAGGATGGCTATGGCACCTGGCTGATAACTCCTGACAGCAAGGTTGAACTGCTGGATGCGGGAGAGCTGGTGCAGGAAATATCCGCCGCTATGGCCCGCTGATCCCTCGTAGATCCCTCACCAACGCTTCAATATCCTCCTCTTCAGTAGCCCACGAACACATCAGCCGCACGCCTCCGGCGCCGATAAAACTGTAGAAATGCCAGCCAAGCCGGTGCAGCGCTTCGATCAGCTGCTGCGACATGCTGACAAAAACGGCATTGGCCTGTACCGGAAACATCAGGCTGACTTCCGGTATCTCCTGAATACGCTCTGCCAGCCTGCGGGCGCTGCGGTTGGCGTGGCCTGCCCGTTCAAGCCAGGCTCCGTGCTGCAGCATCCCGATCCAGGGGGCTGCCAGAAAGCGCATCTTGGAGGCCAGTTGTCCGGCCTGTTTGCAGCGGTAATCAAACTCCTCCGCCAGCTCTTTCTTGAAAAAAACAACCGCTTCACCGACAGCCATACCGTTTTTCGCCCCGCCAAAACAGAGTACGTCCACCCCGGCACGCCAGCTGATATCTGCCGGATGACAGCCAAGTGACGCCACTGCATTGGCAAACCTGGCGCCATCCATATGCACCCGGAGCCCGTGCCGCCTGGACAGTTCACCGGCTGCTTCCAGCTCTGCCGGAGTGTAGACCGTCCCCAGTTCCGTAGCCTGGGTCAGGGAAAGCACCCGTGGCTTGGGGTAGTGGATGTCAGTGCGGCGAGTGATCAGCTGCTCTACTTCTGAAAGGCTGATTTTTCCCTGATCTCCCCGCGCCAGCAGCAACTTGGTGCCGTTTGAAAAAAACTCCGGAGCGCCGCATTCATCGGTCTCTACATGGGCCAGATCGTGGCAGATAATACTGTGGTAGGACTGGCAGAGTGAGGCCAGCGCCAGCGAGTTTGCAGCGGTACCGTTAAAGACGAAAAAAACCTGGCAGTCGGTTTCAAAGGTGTCGCGAATCAATCCGCAGGCCCGGTCGGTAAAGGGGTCATCACCGTAGGAGCGGGTGAAGCCGGTGTTGGCTTCAGCCATGGCCTGCAGCGCTTCCGGACAGACCCCGGCATAGTTGTCGCTGGCAAATGCAAGATAGTTGGGCATGATCTTCCTCCGTAGTGGCGCGGGATGCAGCAGCAGCTGATGAATAATTGGTCATGTTGTTCAGATCAGGTGTCGGCGGATGCTTGGCCAGACCTGTTTCGTGCTAGAGCTAACCTATTGTAATCAAATATACTATAACTGCAACTGAATTCATGCTGCTGCTGTTGGCACGCTTACTGTTAGGGAATAGTCAACCAAGGCGTACGTAACCCGCTTGATGCAGGTGCCAATAACCCAACAGGAGGACTATCACATGAAATCAGTTCGCAGCATGATTCTGGCCGCAGCCCTGACACTTTCCCTTTCTTCAACAGCCCTGGCTACCCCGTCTACCCAGATCTGGATCCCTTCGCCGGACGTAAAGGGTTTTGGCGAAGTGAACTTTGGTATTGATTATTATGGCCGTTTTACCCAGAAGTCAGATGCCGGGGCCAATGTTTACGATGTCGGTGTTACGGTGGGGGTGCTGCCATTTGAAAATATCAAGCTGGAAATAGGTATTGATTACCTGAATACCAATCTCCAAAACGATAATCCGTACGATAACCACCCCTTCTATTTTAATGCAAAGCTGGGAACACCTGAAGATGCCTTCGGGATCAAAGGGATGCCGGCCCTGGCCGTTGGTATCTACAACATGGGGACATTTGACAAGCCTGAAGTCGGCGCTTCTACCCGTCAGAACATTGTGTACGGACTGGTGGGCAAGACTCTGCCGGTGATAGGCCGCCTGTCGGCTGGTGGTTATTACGGATCCCAGCGGGCCCTTACCGTTGGTACGAACACGAACAATAATAACAGCGGCATGATGGCATCATGGGACCGCACCATGAGCGAGATTTCTGACAAGCTCTGGCTGGCTGTTGACTACATGAGCGGTAACAACGCGAACGGCGCTCTTTCCGTAGGCGGTTCCTGGGCCTTTACAAAGAACGTTTCCCTGCTTGTCGGTACGGTATTCTACAACCCGTTCTACAAAAGATCCCAGGAAGAAAACCTGCCTGGTGGAAAACCTGCCTTTACCACCCAGCTGGACATCACCTTTTAGACCCTCTGCAGACCTGGCAGCAGCAATCAACGGGGAGCTTTTCGCTCCCCGTTTTTTTGTGCGCCCGGCAGGGGAGCGGATTGCAAATACAAGGATCGGTGCTACAATAAAAAGGAGCAACCTTACCCACCTGAAGGAGCGTAAGCCGGGATGAGAAAACATGCTCTGAGAATCGGAATCGGTGTAGCCCTGCTGGGACTGTTTCTGCTGCATGGTGCGGGCTGGCTGCGGCTTGGGCTGGTGCAGCAGCTGGAACACTGGAGCTATGACCATCGTCTGCTGCGCACCATGCCGGGCGGGGTTGATGACCGGATTGTGATCGTTGACATTGATGAGAAATCCCTGGCTGAGGTGGGGCGCTGGCCCTGGAGCCGCAATCAGGTAGCCCGGATGATTGATCTGCTCTTTGATCGCTACCAGGCGGCGGTGGTTGGGTTTGACGTGGTCTTTGCCGAACCGGACACCAGTTCCGGCCTCAAGGAACTGGAAGCGCTTTCACGAGGGGCGTTGAGCAAGGAGGCCGGTTTCAAAAAGGTGCTGGCCCAGTCACGGGGAAGGCTGGATTATGACGCCCTGCTGGCTTCCCGCTTTAAAAGCCGTCCGGTGGTGCTGGGGTACTATTTTGCCAATGATCTTGAAGGTAAAAGCCGAACCTCGGGCCTGTTGCCGCCGCCGGTACTGACCAAAGACGCCTTCAAGGGGGGGCTTGCCACCATCCCGGTCAAGACCGGCTACGGTGCAAATATTCCGGTCCTGCAGAAGGCAACCAGAATCGGCGGGCATTTCAATCCTGACCCGGACCCTGATGGCGTTACCCGGCGGGTGCCGATGTTACAACAGCATGGTGGCAATTATTACGAATCACTCTCGCTGGCGGTACTGCGGGCCATGTTTGGCCAGCCCGAGATCGTGCCCGGTTTCCCGTCAGGAACCGGTGCCATGCTGGAGTGGCTGCAGGTGGCAGATCTGAAGATACCGGTGGACAGTTCCGGTACGGCCCTGATCCCCTACCGGGGCTACCAGGGCAGTTTCCCCTACATCTCTGCCGGGGATATTCTGAAAGGGCGTGTCAAGAAAGAAGCCCTTGAAGGGGCGATTGTCCTGATCGGCACCACCGCCCCCGGCCTGATGGATCTGCGCTCCACGCCGGTTTCGGCGGTCTACGCCGGGGTGGAGATCCATGCCAACATGATCGCCGGAATTCTGGACAACAAGATCAGACATGCCCCAAGCTACGCCCGAGGGGCTGAACTGGCCAGTCTGCTGCTGGGCGGGCTGGTGCTGGCGCTGTGGCTGCCGTTTCTGGGGCCGCTCTGGTCGCTGCTGCTGACCGCCATGCTGCTGGCCGTAAGTGGCGGCATCAACTATCTGGCCTGGCGCTCGGGTCTGGTGCTTCCCCTGGCCTCGCAGATGTTGCTGTTTCCTGCCCTGTACGCGTTTAACGCCAGTTACGGTTTTCTGGTGGAATCCCGCACCAAACGGCAGATCACCGGCCTGTTCGGCCAGTACGTCCCCCCCCAGATCGTCAGCACCATGAGCAAAGACCCGGAACGGTTTACCATGGAAGCTGAAAGTCGCAACATGACGGTACTGTTTACCGATGTGGTCGGTTTTACCTCAATCTCTGAAAAGCTGACTCCCAAAGAACTGGCCACCTTCATGAATGAATACCTCTCCGCCATGACCGCTATCATCTACGAACATGGCGGTACGGTGGACAAGTATATCGGCGATGCGATCATGGCTTTCTGGGGGGCGCCACTGCATGACCCTGACCATGCCCTGCATGCCGTGCAGGCAGCCACTGCCATGCGCAGACGGATGGTGACCCTGCAACAGGAGATGACCGTGCAGGGGTTCCCCGAGATCAAGATCGGTATCGGCGTCAATAGTGGTCAGATGCGGGTGGGCAACATGGGCTCAAGTTTCCGGGTGGCCTACACGGTAATGGGGGATGCCGTTAACCTGGCATCCCGTCTGGAAGGCTTGACCCGCCAATATGATACCTGGGTCATTGTTGGCGAGGCCACCAGTGGGTTGATTGAAGACTATGTCTGGCGGGAACTGGATCTGGTGCGGGTCAAGGGAAAACATGAGCCGGTGGCGATTTATGAGCCGTGTGGTACAGAATTGTCACTTGATGAACAGTATAAAAATGATATAACACTGTTTAATAGAATGGTTTCTGCCTACCGCAGTCAGGATTGGACAGCTGCCGAAGCATACTTGCATGAGCTGATCATCCACAAGCCGGACAGAAAACTGTATCAGCTGTATCTTGCCCGTGTGCAGCAGTATCTGCAG
>CAXNJF010000094.1:0-6356 GCA_964202585.1 Trichlorobacter sp.
ACGGTAGGCGTGTCTCCGGCATCGCTAATCATATCGGCTGCCAGCCTGACCAAACGTTTTGGCACATTAACTGCCGTCGATGGCCTGTCACTCACTATCCCCAAAGGTGAATTGTTCGGCCTGGTCGGTTCCGATGGCGCAGGCAAGACAACTACGCTGCGGATGCTGACCGGTGTGCTGGATGCTACGGAAGGTACCGCCACGGTATTGGATTGCCCCTGCCATAACCTTGACCCGGTCCGCTCTCACATCGGTTACATGAGCCAGCGTTTCGGTCTTTACTCCGATTTGACCGTGATGGAAAATATCCGTTTCCATGCTGATATTTTTGATGTTCCCAAGACAGAATGGCGTGAACGGGCTGAACGTTTGCTGACCATGAGCGGGCTTTCCCCGTTTATCAAACGTCGAGCCGGTGCGTTGTCCGGTGGCATGAAACAGAAACTTGGCCTCTGCTGCGCCCTGATCCACACCCCCGCCGTACTCTTTCTTGATGAGCCCACCAACGGCGTTGATCCGGTCTCCCGCCGCGACTTCTGGCGTATTCTTGATACCCTGCTGGCCGAAGGGGTTACCGTTGTGGTGGCCACCGCTTACCTTGATGAAGCCGAGCGGTGCCATCGGGTGGGACTGCTGCACCACGGGCAGCTACTGGCCTGTGACAGTCCGCAGAACCTGAAACAGCTGGCTGATCCAACGATTACCAATCCCACCCTTGAAGATGTCTTTATCACCGTGATGGGTGAAGGGACTGATACCGCAGTTAAACGCCGCCCGGCCCCTGATCTGCAATCGGCTGCAGCGGCGGTCACCCTTACAAAGCTTACCCGCCGCTTTGGCGACTTTATCGCGGTCAACAACGTCAGCCTTGTCGTACCCAAAGGAGAAATCTTCGGCTTTCTCGGCCCGAACGGCGCCGGCAAATCCACCACCATCCGTATGCTGTGCGGTATCCTGGAACCGAGTGGCGGCACCGGTAATGTGGCCGGATTTGATGTCAGCAGCCAGCCGGAAAAGATCAAGGAAAACATCGGCTATATGAGCCAGAAGTTTTCCCTGTATGAAGATCTGACTGTGGAGGAGAACATCGCCTTCTACGGTGGCATCTACCGCCTGCCCGCCAAAGAACTGGCCGAGCGGGCCGACTGGGTGATCGAAATGGCCGGATTGGCTGAGCGCCGCCGTTCCAAAGCCGGAGAGCTGTCAGCTGGCTGGCGTCAACGGCTGGCCCTTGGCTGCGCTCTCTTGCACAAGCCGCCAATTATCTTTCTGGATGAGCCGACCGCCGGAGTTGATCCCTTGAACCGCCGCCGTTTCTGGCAATTGATCCATAACCTGGCCGCTGATGGGGTCACGGTCTTTGTGACCACTCACTACATGGATGAAGCTGAGTACTGCGACCGGCTGGCTCTGATCTACAAGGGAGAGCTGGTGGCGGTGGGTACTCCGTTGGAGCTGAAGCAGCAACAGGCTGCAGACGGGATTCTGCCCAGCCTGGAACAGGTTTTTATTGATTTGATTGAAGAGCGGGACCGTCAGGAGATGATAGCCTGATGTCGCCCTTTCTGCGCCGCATAACCGCTGTTGCCCGCAAGGAATTCCTGCATGTACTGCGGGATCCGCGCAGTCTTGCCCTGGGTATCCTGATGCCGCTGATCATGCTGTTTCTGTTTGGCTACGCCCTTACGCTGGATGTAGACCAGGTGCCGCTGGCCGTCTGGGATCAAAGCGGTACCCCGCAGAGCCGCGAACTGATCAGCCGTTTTCAGGGATCGCGTTACTTTTCGCTACGTCTGCACGCCGCTTCCTACGGCCAGCTTGAACAGGCGATTGACCGGCGTGATGCCTTGATAGCCCTGGTTGTTCCGCCGGATTTTGCCAATAAACTGGAAGTCGGCAGCAGCCCGACGCTACAGGTAATTCTGGATGGTAGCGACCCCAGTACCGCCACCATTGCCCAGGGCTACGCCGAAGCAATTGTGTTGACCTGGTCCCGCCAGATCAGACTGGCAGCGCTGCAACGCCGCTCCCCACAACAGGCACGAGTTGCCCTGCCCCTGGAAATCCGTCCCCGGATCTGGTTTAACAGCGACATGGTTTCACGCAATTTCATTTTTCCCGGACTGATACCGGTGATTATGATGATTGTGGCGGCCTTGCTTACTTCGTTAAGCATGGCCCGGGAGTGGGAAACCGGTACCATGGAGCAGATCGTGACCATGCCGGTGCGCAAGTGGGAGCTGATCATCGGCAAGCTTGCCCCTTACTTCTGCATCGGTGTGGTGGATCTTGTTCTGTCAATCGGGATTGGCTACTTTGTGTTCGAGGTACCGCTGAAAGGGAGCCTGCTGCTTTTAACGGCACTTTCTCTGCTGTTTCTGTCAGGCGCTCTGGCGGTGGGGATGCTGATCAGTATCATTGCCAAGAGTCAGCTGCTTGCCAGCCAACTGGCCTTGTTGGGAACGGTGCTGCCAGCCTTCCTGCTGTCCGGCTTCATTTTTCCGCTTGAGAACATGCCGGCTCCGATCCAGGCAATCAGCCATATCGTGGTGGCCCGTTACTTTGTCATGATTCTGCGGGGAATCTACTTAAAAGATGTGGGGCTGATGACCCTCTGGCCACAGGCTCTGTTTCTGGTGGGGTTTGCCGTGTTGATTCTTACCGTAGCAGTATTAAAGTTTAAGAAGAAGCTGGAATAGCCCATGTTTGAGCGTCTCAAAGCCATGCTGATCAAGGAGTTTATCCAGACCTTCCGCGACCCCCGGATGCGGGTGGTGCTGTTTATCATGCCGATGTTTCAAACCATCATCTTTGGGTATGCGGTTAATATGGATGTCCGTAACATTCCCACCGCTGTGATAGATCGTGACAATTCCGTACAAAGCCGGGAACTGCTGACAGTACTGTTCTCATCCGGCCATTTCCGCCTGATGGCCAAGATGGATGATGCGCGTAAGGTTGCCGGTATGCTGGATTCCGGTGAGGTACGGGTTGCATTGGTGATCAATCACGGACTGTCAGAAAAGCTGGGACGGGGTGAAACCGCTACGGTACAGGCTTTACTGGACGGATCAGACTCCAATACCGCCGGTGTGATCCTGGGGTATCTCTCCAGCTTTAGTGAAGCTCGTAACCTTGTCCTGTTGACTGAGCAGTCAGTTCGGCGGGGAGGTACTCCGTTACCCGCTGCTGTGCGGCTGGAAACCCGGGCCTGGTTTAATCCGGATCTGGCAAGCCCCCCGTTCTATGTGCCTGCTGTAATCGCCAATATCCTCTACATCATCACCATGCTGCTATCAGCCATGGCAATCGTGCGGGAGAAGGAAATCGGCACCATTGAGCAGATACTCGTTACACCGATCCGTAAACATGAGTTTATTCTGGGCAAGACCCTCCCTTTTGTGTTGATCGGCTACAGTAATGTCTTTCTGATCAGCCTGGTGGGCTGGCTTGTATTCCATGTACCGGTGCGGGGCAGCATCTGGCTGCTGATACTTGCCACCGGGCTGTTCCTGATGAGTTCACTGGGTACCGGCCTGTTTATCTCCACCTTCAGTCAGACCCAGCAACAGGCCACCATGAGTGCTTTCTTCGTCATTTTTCTCTGCATGCTGTTATCAGGATTCGCCTTTCCGGTGGAAAACATGCCACGTGCGGTGCAATGGCTGACCCTGATCAACCCGGTGCGCTGGTTCATGGAAATCATTCGGGGGCTGTATCTGAAGGGGGTGGGGATAGCGGTCCTCTGGAAACAGCTGTTAATGTTGTGTTTGATCGGGAGTGTAGTGTTGGGGGTGGCGGTGGCCAGATTCAGGAAGACGGTGGGCTGAGCGGCTTGGTTCTGTAACGCTTGTTCTGGTTGACAAGCAGACGTTGACTGGCTAAGGTCTTTTGCTTGAGCGTAACAACTAACGACGAGGTGACAGATGAATAAGGCGTTGGTATGTCTATTGGTACTTGGTCTTGTGGCATGGCATGTCCCGGTTCAAGCAGCCGAACTGGACCCCCAAAAACAGGCTGAATTGACAGAAAAGATTAAAAAGCTTGAACAGCAGATAGCGGAATTGACTGCTCTGAAACTAAAAAAACAGACCCTGCCGGTTAAGCGGGAACAGTGTATGAAAGCGGTGGGAGTGGAAAGCTATTGTACCTGCATAGTGGAAAAACTTCCCGCGTCAGTTGATTTTCGACAATTTGTGCATATCCTGCTGACTCCTGCAAAGGAGCTGGGGTATGACAGCATGTCTGCCGATCAGAAACAGGATATTGACCTTACTCTGGTTGGCTGGGCCAAGTGCGTCGATTACAAAGGGCCGCAAGGCACCGGATTAATAGACGGCCTCATGAAGCGGGAGACCCTCTTTTAGTAAAAGGTTCTCAAAAGAAGAGGGGGATCGCCCTGTGTGGCATCCCCCTCTTTTGGTCATTTCTGGTAGCCCAGCTTGGATGAAATCTCTTCTGCGGCCCTGACTGCCAGCGGAATCAACTCCTTGGCGATCCGCTCATCAGAAAAGCGCATTGAAGGGCCTGATATACTGACAGCGCCTATGATCCGGCGGGTATAATCACGGATCGGTGCACTGACACATTTGACCCCTTCATCGAGCTCCTCGTTGTCAATGGCATAGCCCTGCTCGACGATCAGAGCCAGCTGTTTTTTCAGCTCTTCCCGATCGGTAATGGTGTTTGCAGTAAATTTTTGCAGGTCCCGTGTCGGCAGGTAGTGGTCAATTTCCTCGCTGCTCATGTAGGCGATCTGAACCTTGCCGGCTGCGGTGCAGTAGGCGGGCAGCCGTGAACCGACACGGGGAACCACACGGACAGTCATGGTGGTCTCGACCGTATCCAGATAGATGATGTGGAAGTCTTTCAGCACGGCAACATACGTGGTTTCGTTACAGATTCTGACCAGATCTTCAATCACCGGTTTTGACTGCCGCAACAGCCCCATCTGCTTGATGAAGGTTTGCCCAAGCTCCAGGGTTTTCAGGCCCAGTCGATAATTTTCCGTGACCTTGTTCTGCTCGATATAGCCACGTGATTCAAGGGTGGCAAGTAGCCTGAAGACGTTGTTCTTATGAAGTTTGAGACGTTTTGAAAGCTCGGTAACACCCAGTTCGTCGGTTTCACCGTGAAACTGTTCAAGAAGGTCAAGGGCGTGGGAGACAGCCTGGATGAGATATTCTGACTTTTCTTTTTTTGCCATTGGTTTCAGTTCCTGAAGGCCTAAAGATTGGAGTTTATTACAGCGACAAACATGCTGTTTGGCTTATTATATAGAATCTTGTTTTATAATTGTCAAGTATGAATAATTGCATTATATTTTTATGGTGACGTTAGCCTGGTAGACATAATGTCTGTCAAAAAAATAAAACAGAGCGGAGCAGGTATGCTGAACCTGAGAAAAAAAATTCTGGTGGCAATTGACGGTTCTCCCTACTCGGACAAGGCTGCTGAAGAAGCGATACGGATGGCAGCCGGTAATCGCAGCCAGTTCAAAAGCAAGGTTTTTGCCCTGTTAGTGGTGCCGAACGCCCAGAGTTCAAGCTATTCCGATTTTGTGCCGGTGAAGCCATTAACTGAAACAGCCGAGTGGGAAGAACTGCGCAAACGGATTTTCTACATTGTTGAAAAAAGTGCTGCCGAATATGATGTACCGCTCGAAATGATTGTTGAGGCAGGTGAGCCGGCTGAAAAACTGGTTGAATTTGCCAGACAGGAAGAGGTGGACGTGATTGTGATCGGTAGCTCAGGAAAAGGATTTCTGGAGCGCCGTTTAAAAGGAAGTGTCTCCCGCCGGGTTGCCGAACTGGCACCCTGCTCCGTATATCTGGTCCGTGCATAACACTTTGTAATTTGAAAGGTTTGATGATGGTTCGCTTTGTTACTGGTCTGGTCCTGCTGTTCGCTCTGGTATCTCCTGCTTTTGCTGCTGTTGCCCCTGATGTTTCCGTACCGATTCTTTTATACCATCGCTTCGGCCCCACGGTTGCTGACGGGATGACCATCACCACACCGGTCTTTGAGACCCACATGAAATACCTGCATGATAACGGCTACAAAGTTATTCCGTTACGGCAACTGGTACAGTGGTACCAAGGCAAAAGTCCAGCCCCGGCAGCCAAATCAGTGGTGATTGTGGAAGATGATGCCCACAAAACCGTCTACAGTGACATGCTGCCGATCATCCGTAAGTACCGCTATCCGGTCACGATTTTTGTATATCCATCGGCCATATCCAATGCAAAATATGCCATGACCTGGGATCAGCTGAGAGAGTTGAAAAAGACCGGCCTGTTTGATATCCAGTCACACACCTACTGGCATCCCAACTTCAAGCGTGAACGGAAGAAGCT
>CAXNJF010000095.1:0-6296 GCA_964202585.1 Trichlorobacter sp.
CTGCCTGCAGCGTGCCGGTTAGTTCCTGGCCGTGCAGACGGCTTTCCAGCAGGGTTGCGCTGATGCTTCCTTTCAGTGGCGAGCTGCCGGACCAGGCCAGCTTTCCGCTGGCGTTGAAATTGGCCACCCCGCTCCAGCCCGGGTCAATCCTGGCCGGGTTGAGCGTTCTGCCCTGTAGCACCGCTTGCATGGCAAGGCCTTTGCGCCAGTCAAGCGCAACGCTTCCCCCCAGCGAGCCATCAAGCAGCGAGCCGGTTAACGGGGCCAGCTGCATGCCGTTACGGTTACCCTGATAGGTGGATGAAATGGTGGCTGCCTGCCAGCCTTTAGCCCGGTTTGAAAAGCTGAAACGACCCTGATAACGGTCAGCTGTTCCGGCTAACGTCAGGGTGCCGCTCAGATCTGTCGGTATCTTCAGGTCGGGGGCCAGATTAAGTCCGGCCAGCTTGATCTGCAAGGTCAGGACCGATTCCTTGCCGGTAAAAGCAAGGGTTCCATCAGCAGTAACCAGCCCATTTTGGCCGGGCCTAACCAGTCGTAACTGCCTGAGATTAAGAGCGTGCTTCGTCATGCCGATAGCACCGCTCAGTTCCAGCAGTTTTTGCCTGCCTGCTGTGCCACCCAGCGTGACGGTTGCCGTCAGTGCTTCTGAACTTTTGCTGCCACCAGGCCGGATCTGTACCGAAAAACGGTCCATCTCTGCCACCGGCCGGGTCAGGGCGATCAGAAGATCTGCCGTAAGGGACGGCTGATCGAAACCGGCCGAGACACTGCCAGCCAGCTGGCCGTCAGCTGAAACCACCGTAAGATCCTTGATGGAGAGGCGGCTATGCTGCCAGGCAAGCGTAGCGGTCACTGACTTCAGCAGCAGTGGTGGTTCCTGCAGGCAGCGATAGCTGATATCGGTCACCTTCAAGGATGAGATGGTTCCCTCAATCAGCCGCGAGAATCCCGACGCCTTTGGCCAGGTCAACTCCGGAGGGCGGTTGTCGTAAGGGGCGTTATCCTGCATCCGCACCCCGTTGAGTGTCAGTTCCTGAACAGCCACGCTGCCTGTCAGCAGCGACAGCTGTCTCCAGCGCAGCTCAAGCCGGTCAGATTCCAGGGTTTGCTGTGCCAGATCCAGCCGCAGTTTTGAGAGGGTGAGACGGTTTGCCAGCGTCCCCTCTATCCCCTGCACCGAAAGCCTGATCCCGCTTGCTGCGGAAACCGTGGTAAGCAGCCAGCGGGCCCCCTGCGTGGTTGCCATTACCCAGCTTACCCCTGCAGTGGTCAGCCCTGTCAGGGCAAGAAACAGCGTTACGGCGAGGATCTGTCTGGTCAGCCGTTTCATAGCTCGAAACCCACCGTAAAGTGGAGATGGATTGACGGGGTATCCACGCCAAGGGGATGGGCCACGGACAGGTTCAAGGCCCCGAGCGAGGTGTAATAATGCAGGCCGATACCAGCCCCCTGGAACAGTTTGAGGCTGGCTAAGGAGTTGAAGCTGTTGCCCGCATCGTAAAAGAGAGAAACGCCCCAGTCCTGGAAGAGCGCCCGTTCCAGTTCTATGCTGGAGGTTACAAGCTGTGTGCCCCCCACAACCTTGCCGGATGCATCACGTGGCCCCAGTGATTTGTAGGAGTAGCCGCGCACACTCTGGTCACCGCCGGTAAAAAAACGTAACGAAGGGGGGATATCCTTGATCGGGTCGTTCAGCATGGTTGCCCCGGCTTGGGCCCGTGTCCGCAGGGAAAGATGCCAGGGCAGCGGCAGAAGATGCTTCCCCTCGGCCAGGACCTGAAGCAGTGCCGTGTTTGAACCAAGTACCTGATGGGTACCGCGCAGTTCAACGGAGTAGCTGAACCCCCGGCCAGGTCTGGACGGATTGTCGTACTGCTCTTCGGAAAAGCGCAGGCCGGGCAGCAGCAGTCGTGCGGTGGCCTGCTGGTTTGCTACAGAATAGTCCTCATACTGAGCCTTCAGATAGACAGTGCCCAGCTTGCCAGCGCCAAAGCTGCGGTTACGATCAAGCTCCAGAGCCAGTATCCGGCTGAAATAGGCGCTGGTATCCTCCTGTTGCAGATTCAGCTGCAGGGTGGTGGAGTTTCTGACATCCTCCGCACCGGGCAGAACATAGCCGGTCACCAGTCCCTGCAGTCGTTCGGCGATAAACAGGTTTGTATACCATTCATGTCCCAGGTGAAACAGGTTCAGATCGCGATAGCGGACGGTGAAGCGTGCGCCGGTGTCCGTACCGTAGCCGATACCGGGACGCAGGCTGATGCGTGGTCCGGCTTTCAGCTGGACGGTTACCGGCACCCTGGAGGCTTCGGCGTTCTCTTTGTCAGGTATGACAAGGATCGTTTTAAAACGATCCGAGTTGGCAAAGTTGCGTTGTGTCTCGCCAAGACGGGCATAGGAAAAGACCTCCCCCGCTTTGTAGGTCAGATGACGGCGCAGGAAACGGTCAGGGTAGTCAGGAGCGCCACGGATGGTTGTTGCACCAAAGTAGGATCGTTCGCCTGTATCCAGAACCAGGTCAATGGTGGCGCTTGTGGCGGATGACGCAACACGGATTTCGTGCCGGGTAAATTCCGCGTCCAGATAGCCAAGTTCCTGTGCCTGTGCCTGGAGCGCAGCCTTTGCGGTTTCGTAGCTCTGATGCAATAACACACTCCCCTTGTGCAGCGGAAATGCAGCAACCAGAGCGAGCAACGCTTTTTCCCCGTGTCCGGCTCCGACCAGAGACACCGTCACAGCCTGCACCTGTACCGGCTCGCCCGGAACTATCGTTGCCAGCAGGCGGTACTCTGTCTCAACCTGCTTCACGGTTACCGTGACCTGGGCGTTATAGTAGCCAAACGGTTCAAGCGCTGTTTGTATTATATCTTTCGCCTGCCGTGCAAAACGATCCAGCCAGAGCTTGTCAACGGTTCCTTCCCGTACCAGTCCAACCGGGAGTGCAAGCGCCCCCTGCACATTTTTCAGCGCATCCCCCTCAATGCCGGTAACCACAACTTCAAGCGGTTCGGCTGCATGCAGCGGCAAAGCACAAAAGAACCAGAACAGATAGGCAATCAGAAGACAGGTGGTCTTGTGGTTTGGTCCGACACAACTATCGGTGCATGGTGATACTGTGTCAGGCATGGCAGCTATCTTTCAGAAGGGCGTGGTTGCTCTCATTTAGCCGAATCCTTGATCTTTTCACCAGCTTTTTTGATCGAGTCTCCGGCTTTTTCTGCAGCCTTGTCAATTTTCTCACCAGCTTGCTCCATCGGCCCCTGTTTTTTTTCACAGCCGGATAGTCCGGCCAGCAGAATGGCAAGCGTCAGTGCTGTTACAAAATGCATACTGATTTTTATCATCTGGCTTCTCCTTTTTTAAAATGCAGGGTGCGCCGTGCGCACCCTGCAGATACTTTGGGTTTAAGGTACCATCACCACATTTAACGTTTGCGTGCTGGTCAATAGTGGCGTTACTTTAATATCGGTCTGGGTCGCGAACCTGACCGGAGAAACTATGTCGGTAAACGTGAAGTAGTAATCTGCCCCAACCGTTTCCAGAAAGGTGTGTGTGCCTGTTAAAGTCGTTGTATTCAGCGTATCAATAATTTTCCCTGTTGGCCCTGCAGCATCTTTTACATCAATTCTGACGTTAGCCAAAAATGCACCGGCACTATCTTTAACCGAAACGTTGATTAGGGCCTTGCCCTGGACAAAATTCTCAGTATCACCACCGCCGCATGCGCCAATCAGTAAACAGGTGATAATCAGTAATGACGAAATTGTGACCATTTTTATCAGATTTTTCATAACATTCTCCCAGGTTGCTTTGTTTGAAAATTACTGTGTTACAGAGTAGCTTCGGTTTTTACAGAATATTTGCTACTTTCGTTTTCTGGCCACCTCCCTTCACAAACCGGATCACACAGGTGCTGGCTGTTCAAAGTTTTTCCACCGTAGCGCGCGTAGATTCCACAATCTCTGGCGGCTCTTCATAACTAAAACGGAGCGGCTCACCAAAGGTTACGGTAACCCTGCCTTTTTTGGGAAAGCGCGCTTCGTGGGGCAGAACCTGATCAGTTCCGCTGATTTTGATCGGCACAACCGGAATACCCAGCTCTTTGACCATAAGCCCCAGTCCCGGCTGGAACGGTTGCAGGCTGCCGTCTCTGGAATGCCCGCCTTCAGGAAAGATCAGGATGTTGATACCGGCATCAGCCAGTTTTCCCATATAGGCCAGGGAGCCGCTGAACCCTTGTGACTGGGGTAGTGGAAAGAGGTTGAACAGGATCGTGCCATATTCGTAGGCCAGACGCCGCAGCAGGCGATCAAGCCCCTGAAAATCTCCAAAAAAGAACTCGGCCCAGGCTGCGGTGGCGCATTTGTAGCGAAGCGAGGGCGGAAGGGCAAACATGACCGCCGCATGATCCAGATAGGAGAGGTGATTGGCCACAAACACCACCGGTCCTGCCAGGTTTTCCAATCGCTCAATCCCCCGCACCTCAAGGGTAACAAAATGGCGAAACAGAGGGCCATGCAGCAGGGTATCCCAGACTGTTCGCAGCCCTCTGAAAAACCGGGCGTTGGTCCAGAACCGGAAATGGTCATGGCGGGTCTGTTTTTTTCGTTGTGCAATGATCTGGCGCAGGTCAGAAACCCTGGTTTGGGGTCCGATCTGTGAGTCTTCAATATCAAGCCGGTACTCCTGCTCAAGGAAACTGACCAGTTCCAGCCGGTCGATGGAGCTCAGCCCCAGGTCAGTCACCAGCAGTGCTTCCTCCCGAATCTGCGTGGCATCGCTTCTTGTTATCCTGGCAAGCAGATTCAGCAGGCTGTCCTGACTGACCGGTTGAGCGCCCCCCTGCTGCCCTTTTTCAAGCTGCTGCTTAACCTCAAACTTCCTGATCTTGAGTGTGGTGGTCTTGGGGAATTCCGGCTCGTGCCAAAGGCTGTAGCCGGTAATCTGGTGTAACGGGTCCAGGCTTTTGTTTGCCAGGCTGATGATCCCTTCAGGAGGTGAGCTGTTGCCGTCCAGCAGCAACACGGCATGTACCTCTTCCCCATTACCCTTATCAATGCCGATAACACAGGATTCCT
The DNA here is from genome assembly GCA_964202585.1 of Trichlorobacter sp. Classification (GTDB taxonomy): domain Bacteria; phylum Desulfobacterota; class Desulfuromonadia; order Geobacterales; family Pseudopelobacteraceae; genus Trichlorobacter. Next base: position 5,082 of record CAXNJF010000095.1, read on the forward strand.
TTACCCCCGGGGTCCTGTTCAGCACCGCTTCCAGTTCATCGGGATAGACGTTGACCCCGGAACCGGTCACGATCAGCTCTTTTTCCCTGCCCTTGATCACCAGCCAGCCATCTGAACCGATCTCCCCCAGATCACCGGTCCGAAACCAGCCATCTTCGGTAAAGGCATCACGACTGGCCTGCTCGTTTTCAAAGTAGCCAGGAAAAACATTATCCCCACGCACCAGAAGTTCTTTGGCCTCAATCTTCAGCTGAACCCCAGGCAGTGGTGGGCCAACCGAACCTGCCTGCTGTCGCTCCATGGTATTGACGCAGAGTACGGGGGAGGTTTCGGTCAGTCCGTAGCCTTCGAGCACAATGAAGCCGATACTGCTCCAGAATCTGAACAGATCAGGATCAAGGGGGGCTCCGCCAGAGACAAAGACCGTAAAGTTGCGACCGAATGTTCTCTGTATCGGAAAAAAGAGTAGCCGCCGCAAGCTCTGCGGAAGCCCTGTTGCAAGCTTGGCCAGCCTTTGAAACGGAATGAGCAGGTGCTTTTCTTCAAGTTCCTGTTCAATGCTTGTTTTCAGCAGCTGCATCAGACGGGGAACCGACATGATCACGTAGATATCTTCCTCGCCCAAAGCTGCCATGATCGCAGAGGGTTTGAGAGCGCCCAGATAGACGACGGTTGCGCCACGATAGAGCGGGGTTAAAAATCCGCCCATCTGTTCAAACATGTGGGAGAGCGGCAGCAGCGACAGGAAGCTGAACTCGGCATTGATGATCGGTACCTGGTTACAGATCTGGGTCATGTTGGCTACCAGGTTTTTGTGGGTCAGGATAACCCCTTTCGGGTTGCCGGTCGTACCGGAGGTGTAGATCAGCTGTGCCGTATCTTCCGGCGCAGCCGGGGCGATTCCGCTGATAGGCTGCATCGCTTCCAGCAGGTACTGCAGGTTTTCAAGCAGCAGCGAAGGGGCTGCAACCATACGATCAGCCTTGTAGCGGCTCTGCAGCACAAGCTTGGCATTGGTGAGGCTGCGGATTGCTTCTGCACGGGCAAGATCAGACATGAAATCCATCGGCACGGCGATGGCGCCACGGAGTACAATTCCCCACCAGGCAACTGCCCACCAGGAGGAGTTTGGCCCCCAGATCAGCACCCTGTCCCCTGGTGCCACACCGTTTAGTGCCAGCAGGTTTGCCATCTTCAGGCAAAGCGTATGGAATT
>CAXNJF010000096.1:0-6284 GCA_964202585.1 Trichlorobacter sp.
TTCATTCGTAAGAACGGAAAGTCCTAAAAGATCCCGCCAGTAATACTCATCTGCATCAGGCTTTGGCAGCTGTTCCCATTGGAGAACCAATTCACCGCCAACAAGTTCCTGGGCCTGCTCAATGGTATCAATTCCTTCAAGAGTAAGCAGTATTTTGCCACTATGAAGGACAACCCGCGCAAGCTTGATCTGTCTGCTGATGCCTGATGAAAAACGTAGCAGCACATCATGCGCTGCCTGCAGACTTTCAAGGTTTCCAGAGTAGGAATGCAGACGAACCTGACCCCGAACACCGTGGGTTCCACTAATCCGCCCAACGGCAATCAGGTTTTCGATTGAATCATCCATTATTCTATGATCTTCAAAATTGCTTTCTTGTTATCCCGGGTGGCCACGGCATTCAAAAGTGTCCGGACCGCCTTGGCGGTCCGGCCTTCTTTACCGATGATCCGTCCCATATCTTCCTTGGCCACGGACAGTTTAATGACCAAAGTATCATCCTCCATCTCTTCGGAGGTGACTACTTTGGAGGGGTCGTCGACAAGAGCCTGCGCGATGGTTTCGACAAGTGCTTTCATCTGGCGTACCTCTGCTTCGTAGTGTCCGGACGGGCCGGAATGGAACAGGAAGCGTCCTTTAGGCGGCCTTTACAGCACCCTTCTCCAGAATACCTTCCTTCTTCAAAATCTGGTTAACGGTATCAGTCGGTTGTGCGCCTTTGCCAAGCCAGTCAATTACTTTTTCTACATTCAGCTTAAGAATAGCGGGGTTTTTGGTGGGGTCATAATACCCAACGTTCTCAATAAAGCGGCCATCACGGCGTGAACGCTCATCAGCAATCACTACCTGATAAAAGGGACGCTTCTTGGCGCCGTGACGCTGCAGTCTGATCTTTGTTGCCATGTTGTGTTTCCTCCTGCGTTAAGTCTCGATTTTATTAAAATGCGAGTTGGTTAGAATAAAAAATTATCGGCCAAAGGGGAACATTCCCTTGCCTAGGCCCCCCAGATTGCCAAGTCCGGGCAGGCCTCCCATCCCCTTCATCAGGTTCTTGGGGCCAAGCTTTGTCAACTGTTTCATTAGTTTTTGCGCTTCAGTGAACCGCTTCAGCAGCAGGTTGATCTCTTGTACGCTCGTACCGCTACCCTTGGCTATCCGCAGACGGCGACTGCCGTTGATAATGCTGTGATCAGCCCGTTCCCCCGGCGTCATGGAGCGGATAATGGCTTCGATCCGTTTCATCTCTTTTTCACTGGGTTGGGCGCCCTGCATCTGCTTCATCATCTTGCCCATACCGGGAATCATGCCCATAATGGATTCCAGGGAGCCCATTTTTTTAAGCTGCTGCAGCTGGGCCAGGAAATCTTCAAGGTCAAACTGGTTTTTCTTCAGCTTCTGGGTTAGCCGGGCGGTCTCTTTTTCATCAAGGGAGGACTGGGCTTTTTCAACAAGGGTAAGGACATCACCCATGCCAAGAATGCGTGAAACCAGGCGATCAGGATGAAAAACATCCAGAGCGTCCAGCTTTTCACCCAGGCCGACGAACTTGACCGGCGCACCGGTAACCGCCTTGATGGAGAGGGCTGCGCCCCCCTTGGCATCGCCGTCCAGCTTGCTGAGAATAACGCCGGTGATACCAAGGCGGTCGTTAAAGCCTGCGGCAACCGTTACCGCTTCCTGTCCGGTCATGGCGTCAGCCACAAACAGAATTTCGCGGGGCTGCACCGCACTTTTGATCCGTTCCAGTTCACTCATCAGAAAATCATCAATCTGATGGCGACCGGCGGTATCCAGCAGGACCGTGTCAAACCCGTTCAGCTCGGCATAACGGAGCGCTGCGATGCTTATCTCAACCGGATCCTGGTCAGTACGGGAATCATACACTTCAATATCAAGCTGGCGTCCCACCGTTTTCAACTGCTCAATCGCAGCAGGCCGGTACACATCGGCAGGTACCAGCAGGGGACGCCGTTTCTGTTTGCGCAGCCAGCTGCCTAACTTGCCGCAGGTAGTGGTTTTACCCGCGCCTTGAAGACCCACCAGCATCAGGGCAACCGGAGGTTTGGCAGCCAGGTCAAGCGAGTTATCCTGTCCGCCCCCCATCAGGGTTACCAGTTCGTCATGGACGATCCGGACTACCTGCTGGCCAGGCGCCAGGCTTTGCATGACGTCTGTGCCGACCGCCTTCTGGCGGACATTTTCGACAAAGTCTTTTACAACCTTGAAATTTACATCAGCCTCAAGCAACGCCAGGCGAACTTCGCGCAGGGCGTCCTTGATATTATCCTCAGTCATCACTCCCTGACCGCGAAGCTTCTTGAAGACTGATTCCAATTTATCCGAAAGGTTATCAAACATTATTGTCAGTAGACCCTGGGCATCCTAAAAGGAAAAGACTATAAAGGCGCTGGTGTATGATTGTCAAGGATTATCTATAATTTGATCACAGATGCGGCGTTCAGCAGATGCTCTGCGGTGCTGAACATATTGGTGACCTGGCCTGCTGCAAGCTGCTCTTTTTTCTTCAGATAATCAAGGCAGACCCCACAGGCAAGCAGCTCAACCCCTCGTTCTTCAAGGTGTTTCAGCGCCTCAACGGTTTCTGCCCCTTCCACGGCCAGAAGCACGCCGGTATTCAGGAACAATATCCGGTCAGGTTGTACAGCTGTTTCCAGCAGGGTAAACAGAAAATTCTTCATCAGCAGGCGACCCAGTTCATCCGCGCCATCGCCAAGACGGTCTGAGGTGATTAATAGCACCCGGTCTCCTAAGCCTGATTGGGGAGCAGGTGTCAAGGAAGCTGTATCTCCACCAGTCGCTGAACTGGTCAACAGCAGGGACCAGCCATCAGTATCAGGCGCTTCGGTCACCTGGTAGCCACGGTTTCGTGCAAAACGTCCGACATTTTCCCGTGGCGCGCCATCATCCACCAGCACACAGATCCCCTCAACGGACTCTTCAAGCGCTTTCTTGGTTGCAATAACCGGAGCAGGGCAGGCTTGACCACGACAATCAATGGTTTTCATGATGATACTCCTGAATAATGTTGTAGGTCCCGTTCTTCAATTGACAGAGAAAAGCGGGAAGCAGATTCTGATCGGACAAGAACTGCATAATGGTATCATGCTGATTTTCATCAAAACGGATCGCCAGTCCGCAGTCTGCCTGTACTGCACGGGGTGCAGGGATCAGCATGATCGAAATGCTGCGGGCCTTTAACAAACCCTCGGCTTTCAGAACGCGATGGGTTGAGTTGAAGACTGCCAGATACTGTCCTTCAGTGACTATCTCCACCCCCATTTGGATTCTCCTGATGCGGCGTGATTGACAACCGGAAACGAACTTCATACTATGCCGGAAAGGGGATAGCCATGCAAGACTCATTTAGCTTTGCCGGACTGGTGGTGGGCGCCTTTCTGGTGAGCATACCCTGTGGATATATACGGGAATCATGTAAAAAATTTTCTATCCCCTGGCTGTTTCTGGCCCACCTGCCGATTCCGCTGGTGGTTCATTTCAGACATTTGGCCGGTTTTGGCTGGACTGTTATCCCCTTTACCCTTGCCAGCGCTGTTGCCGGTCAGATGGTTGGTGGCATGTACAAACGGAGGATGGCCCATGGCAGGAAAACGCCCAAAAGGCAGCCCTGAACGGATCGGCAGGCTGATAGTAAGTAATGCCGGGAGCGCAGCTCTGGGAGCGCGTCTGAAGGAGCTGGTGATCTGGCAGTCCTGGGAACAGGCCGTGGGTAAGGTTATTGCTGCCCGTACCCAGCCACTGCGGCTGGTCGGAGGGGTTTTGACGGTTGTTGTTTCAAGTGGCCCCTGGATGCAACAGCTCAGCTTTATGAAAGTGGAGTTGCGTGACCGGGTCAATGCCCTGATTGGTGAAGACCGGATTAAAGAGATTGTGCTCAGGTCTGGCAGGATTAACAACGAACATGGCGCTGTTGAAGAGCAGCGTATCCCGCTAAAACCCCTCTCCCCCCAACAACAGGAATGGATCAGGCAACAGGTAAGCTCTGTGGAGGATACTGAACTGCAGCAGTCGATGCAGGCTCTGATGGAGAGTCACTACCGCAGGAGTTAAGGTTTACGGCATCATCCGGTCAATCAGCTCACGATGTTTGACGCCTGCAGAGCGCCCCCCGGCAGCTTTGTCTACCACCGCAGCTATCCGTTCCTGATCTTCCTTCAATATCTCAACAAAACGATGTCCGCACCTGATAGTTGTTCGTTCTTCTTCCTGCTCTTTCCAGACCAGTTCTGCCACAGCACAGACCGGTGGTTTTTCATCCTCCAGACCAAAGACCAGAAGCGAAAGATGGGATGGCTCACTTGACAGTTCAAGGCGGATTCCACCGGTGCTCAGATTAAGATCTGTGGTGATCATTTTGGGACGGGGTGGGTCAGGTTTGCGCAGATCACTGACAACCCGCTTCCACTCACGTTGAAAGGCTGACAGAGATGATTTTTGGGGCACATACAGGAACGGCAGGGATGTGTCAATACGGGGGGACTGGCGGCGCTGATAGACCGAAAGCTCTCCAAGTGGCCGCAGTTTCAGTTCTTCCGGAGAGATCAATTCAACAAGTTCTGCTTTGATCTGAACCCCCATCCCCATGGATTCTGTGGTCAGCTTGAACTGCATACCCGGCTTCAGGTTCATCACCTCACCGGAATAGAGCCGGTAGGCGGTCCTCAACAGAATCCTGTCCTCATCGCAGAGCATGACTTTACCAGTGAATGAATTAAAGACAGATTCATCCCGTTCTTCCGAGATGTTAATCAGGAAGACTTTCTGCGCACGGTTAAAGTAGCGGTCGTAGCTCATCAGGTTGTCTGGTCATCCGTTACGGCAGCCTTTTCGGCAGCCTGCTTTATTCGTAAAACATCCGGTCAAGCAGTTCCCAGTTGTTTTTCTGGCGCACCGCCTTTTTACTTTGCTTCTTTTGGCGCTGCTGAATATAGGCTTGAATCCGTTCCTGATCGGTTTTGCGTATCAGGACAAACCTCCGGCCGATGGCGAGACGATCATCATCAGGAAGGGTGCGACGCCAGAGGAGTTCTGCAACAGCACAGACAGGTGGCGTTGCCTGCTCCAGATCAATAAAAACCATGGCAAGGTCCGATTGTTTTTCTGACTGGGGCGCAAGGTAACGAAGCCCGCCGGCTCCCAGATTAATTTCGCCGGAGGTCAGTTCCAGCTTGTCCGAACTACTGTTGGTCAGCATGGTCTGATAGTGTTCCCATTCGTGCCGGAAGTATGCCAGCGGCGCCGAACGGGTAAAGACACGGAAGTCAAGAATGGTGTCCATCCGGAGCACCTGGCTGCGCTGATACATTTCAATCTGGTTTGTCGGCTGGATCACAAAGTCATTACCGGAAACCGATTGGATCGTGCCTGAAAACTGTACTCCGGATCCATAGCTTTCAGCGGTCACCTTGAAGCGCATACCGGGTTTCAGCGCCTGTGTTTCACCGTGGTGCAAAGGATAGCGGGAGTGAAGCACAAACTGGTTGTTTTCTGCTGTGGTTATAGAGGCGGAAAATGCCTCAAAGAGGCTGGTATCGCGCTCTGGTGAGGTGTTAATCAGAAAGACCTTCTGGCCACGCGTGAAGTAGGTGGTGTAGTTCACGGTGTTCCTCCTTCCGTTGTGTTAATGCACCCGGTTGCGGACTTGAGACGTCTGGTTTACCCCGTGTGCTAGCGGGTCAGTTTGCGATAGGTAATCCGGTGGGGGCGATCCGCCTCGGCTCCCAGGCGTTTGCGCCGGTCTTCCTCATATTCAGAATAGTTGCCCTCAAACCAGACCACCTTTGAATCACCTTCAAAGGCCAGAATATGGGAGGCGATACGGTCAAGGAACCACCGGTCGTGTGAAATAACCACCGCACACCCGCCAAAGTTTTCCAGCCCTTCCTCCAGCGCCCGCATGGTGTTGACATCCAGATCATTGGTCGGTTCATCAAGCAGCAGTACGTTGGCACCGCTTTTCAACACCTTGGCAAGGTGAACCCGGTTACGCTCGCCGCCGGAGAGCATCCCTACCTTTTTCTGCTGATCCCCGCCGGTAAAGTTAAAACGGGCCACATAGTTGCGGGCGTTAACGGTCTGTTTGCCCAGATGGATCATCTCCTGTCCATCGCTGATCTCTTCCCACAACAGGCGGTCCGGGTTGAGCGAGTCACGACTTTGATCCACATATGCTACCTGTACCGTGTCCCCTATGCGGATAGTGCCGCTGTCCGGTTTTTCCAGGCCGGTGATCATTCTGAACAGGG
>CAXNJF010000097.1:0-6278 GCA_964202585.1 Trichlorobacter sp.
CAGCTTGCTGGAGGTCAGGACAAGATCAGCCTCTGCCTCACCTATTTCAGGGGCAACCTTCACGGCGGTGCGGATACACTCATCAAGATCAAGCACCAGAGTCGTGTGGCCGGGGCTGCCGCCAAAAGCAGACGCGACGGTCATGCCTATGGCAATCAAGGTTGTTGCCAGCAGCGTACATAACGGTTTCTTCATGAATCCTGCTCCTACTCCACGTTACCGTGGATAAATTTACTGACCAGCTCTTCAATATCAATGGCGGACTCGGTTTCCCTGATCTTGCTGCCATCCTTCAGGTTTTTGTCTGATCCGCCAGGCTTCAGCTTGATGAATTTATCACCAATGATGCCGCTGGTCCGCACCGATGCAATCACATCATCGGTAATCTTGACACCATCCCTGATCTTCATGGTTATCTCAGCCTGGTCTCCGCCGGCACTTGACAGGCCGATCCGTTCCACCGAACCGATTTCAACACCGGCCAGCTCAACCCGTGCGCCGGATTTGAGGCCTGAGACAGAATCAAAACGGGCTGTCACGCGATAATTGTTACCGCCAACCAGCTCCATTTTACCCAGTTTGATCGAGAGGTATCCCAGACAGAGCATGCCGATCAACATAAAGATACCAACGGTCAGTTCAAGTTTTGCGCTGTTCATGGTCATGCAACTCCACTGTTAATCGGGCCATCAAGGCTGCCGCTGATAAACTGACGTACCACCGGATGGCGTGATGCCTGAATCTCCTCCGGTGTGCCAAATTGCAGGATTTCTCCCTGATAGAGCATGGCTATGTAGTGAGCCACCTCAAAAATATCAGGGATATCATGGGAAACAATCACGGCGGTAAAGCCGAACTTGGCTTGCGTTTCCTTGATCAGCTGATGAATTGCCCGCCGGATGACCGGATCAAGGCCGGTGGTCGGCTCGTCGAACAGCACGATCTGTGGTTGCAAAAGCAATGCCCGTGCCAATCCAACCCGTTTTTTCATGCCACCCGAAAGTTCATCAGGATACTTGTGGTTGACGTCCTTCAGGCCGACCTCCTGCAGGGCGGTGGCAACCCGCGCACTGATTTCCGCACGGTTGAGATCCGTCTTTTCCTCCAGCGGAAAGGCCACATTTTCATAGACCGTCATGGAATCAAACAGTGCCGCATTCTGAAACACCATCGCAAACTTTTCACGCACCTGATTCAGTTGCGAGCGGCGCAGCCCGACTATACTGCTGCCATCAACCAGCACATCCCCTTGATCCGGTGTAAGCAGGCCGATCATATGTTTGAGCAGCACGCTCTTGCCTTCACCGCTGGGACCGATCACGGCGGTGATCTTTCCTTCCGGCACACGCAGATCCAGACCGTTCAGAACGGTCTGGCTGCCAAAACTCTTATGGATATTGAGCAGTTCTATCATAACAGGATTGAGGTCAGGAAGTAGTCCCAGACCAGAATCAGCACTGAAGTAAGCACCACTGACTCGGTTGTGGCGCGGGAAACCCCTTCAGCGCCGTGTCCGGCGTAGTAACCCTTGTAACAACCGATCCAGGCGATGATAACGCCGAATGAGAATGATTTCACAAAACCGGAATAGACATCCTTCCACTCAACCGATTTGTACATCTCGCTGAAATAGGCTCCGGGGTTGACCCCCAGCAGCTTGACCCCCACCAGCCAGCCACCGTAGATACCGACCACATCAAAGATGGCACAGAGCAGCGGCATGGAGATCATGGCAGCGATGAATTTGGGAGAGACCAGGTACTTGTAGGGATCAAGCGCCATGGTTTCCAAAGCATCAATCTGCTCACTGATCCGCATGATCCCGATCTCGGCAGTAATGGCAGAACCGGCCCGTCCGGTTACCATCAGTGCGGAGAGAACCGGCCCCAGCTCGCGGATCAATGACAACGCCACCGCAGTTCCCAACATCCCTTCCGAGCCAAACTTGGTCAGGGTGTAGTACCCCTGCAACCCCAGCACCATCCCGGTAAAAGCAGCCGTCAGCACGATCACAAACAGAGATTTGGTACCGATAAAATTGATCTGCTTCAGCACAAACACCGGTCGCCCCGGACGCCGCACAAGGGAGTACAGGGAATAGACCAGAAATTGACCGGTCCGTCCCAACTCTTGCAGCAGCGTAATGGCCCAGCGACCTATGGCCCGTATATAGTCAGTCACGCAGATTGGCACTCCAGAGGATTGTAAACGGCTGAGCAGTATAGATTGAAGTAGCAGGCTTGTAAAGCTTTAGGATTAGAGCTTTTTCAGTTTGCCGTCCGACTGGATCAGAAAGCGGTGTCCCCGCCAGGTGACCTGGTTTCCGGCGAAAGCCAGCAGCCAGGTGCCAAAGGCCAGCAGATCCCGCATCGGAAGCAGCCAGCCCCAGCGGGGCAGCAATCTGTCCCCGACATAGCACCGGCTGAACAGGGTGGTAACAAAAAAGCGGATCAGGTAGAGCAGGGCAATGGCAGCAACGGCAGAAACAAGCGGTCCGGCAACCAGTGCAGCAAGAATGGCCAGCCCTGGCAGAGTGATGCCGGAGGCCAGATACCCGCCTGGCCTGCTGACCCGCATGGTGCGCGCCCAGCGCAATTGCCGGGAAAGAATCGCGCCAAACGGTTCCGGTTTCAGCATGCTCTCCACAAACTGACGGTCAAGTATCAGTTTCCAACCAGCCTGATGAATCTTGTTGCCCAGCTGGTAATCATCAGCCAGATACTCCACCAGTGACTCAAGTCCGCCGATATCCAGCAGTGCCTGCCTCCGGAAGGTCATAGCCGCCCCCAGCGCAAAAGAAAGCCCTTCCAGCTTCAGGGCGGTCACTACATTAGGGACCATCTCCGAAGTAAAGGCCAACGCCTCAAAGGCGGTACTTACACCAGGCACGGCAGAACTACGGTAAGGGGAGGTAACCAGACCAACGCCAGGATCATTAAAATGAGAAGTCACTGATTGCAAAAATGTCGGCTCAACCCGGATATCACTATCACAGATCATTAGCAGATCGTATTTCGCCAGAGGAAAACCGTTGATCAGATTTGATACTTTATAATTGGGACCGTGGATGGCCGGATCGATATTCAGACTGATATTATGGCCGGGAAAATTTCCGATTACCTGCTGAATAACGGCAATGGCCGAATCAGAGGCATCAGCCACACAAAAGATCAGCTGTACCGGGGCGTCATATTCCTGTCGGCAGAACGAGGCAAAGTTTTCGTAACTCCCCTCATCCATCCCCTTGACCGGCTTCAGAATTGACAAGGCTGTTCCTTGCCCCTTGCCCCCTGCCCCTTGACCCTCAAAGAAATCCCGTCCACACCACAACGTCAGCAACGAATACACCGTTGCAGGCAGAACAACCAGAAACGGCAGCAGTTCAGGCAACACCGGACACTCTCCCATCCTGAATCACCAGACAAAACGGTGCATCTCCTGCAACATTTAACTGCCCCATCCGCCAGACAAAGTAACTGCGGGATGAAAGTCCGCTGCACCAGTCTGTAACTGCAGCAGCCTCCTCATCGCCTCCAGCATGACCGGGGTAGCAGGTAATCAGCAGCAGTCCGGCAGAAGCCAGCAGCTGCAGCGCAGCCTGCAGGGCCGTCAGAGTCGTATCGGTACAGGTTGCAATCTCACGGGGGGCGCCGGGCAGCCAGCCCAGATTGAAGACAACCGCCTGTAGCGGCCCCTCCACCAGTTCAAGCAGCTGTTCATGCCCGGCCTGCAGCAGTGATACCCGCTGTTCCAGACCTTGCTCTGTCAGTCGCCCGGCAGTTCGGGCCAGCGCCTCCTGCTGGATATCAAAGGCATAGACATGACCATCAGCTCCCACCAGCTCAGCCAGCAGCAGGGTGTCCTTGCCATTACCACAGGTGGCATCAACCACCCGGTTACCGGGCAAAATAAAGCGGCGCAGCAACAGATGGCTGAGCGGAACGGGTCCACGCAGGACCGGATGTGATGATTGACTAGAAGACATGGGATCGCAGGGTAGCAAAAGAGGTAGTCAGCTGCCAACAGGTTTGTTAGGTCACTGTTTATTTGGATGAAAAAAGATTTCACAAGTACAACTTCATCCTTGTATACACGAAAATTTTTGCACCTCGATACATTATGTGGCGCGCCCAAGAGCCATGAATCATTGCTGCGTTGCTTCAGGAGGCAGACAGCTTTCACCGCGACAGCACCGGATACAGCTCCGGGAAAAACCAGCCGGCGGCATGGATCGGGAAGCCGATTCTGACTTCACCCTTGGGGGTGTCGGATACCAGCAGTCCTTCGGATATCAACTGGCCGAGCAGGTTTCTGCCGGTTCGCTCTTTCAGGCCTGATGCCTCGATGACCGCCCCACGAGGTGCTTCGCCCCACAGCAGGACCTCTTGAAGCATCCTGGCCGCTTCAGGCCGCAGGTTGTCTCCGCCGGGCGGATTGGGAATTATTGCGGTGCCGCGCAGTTGTACATACCTTCTGACCCGTTCTACCAGCCCGTCCAGTTGCAACAGGGGGTCCATATACGCCACCTGATCGAGGCAGACTTCCAGGAAAAACCGGCAGAACCTCATCAGTCCTTCGTTGGACAGGTTACCCCTGCCATCCAGATTGTTGCGGCGCGGCGCATCGGCCCAAGTAAGTGCTGATTTGTAATCGGCATTCCTGCGCGCAAGTCCCCGGCTGACCGACCAGAGGCCGAAGCCATGCACCGGAATCCGGTGAAGATACGCTTCGGTGAACAGGCGGGCCACCCTGCCGTTACCATCAAGGAAGGGGTGAATCCAGATCAGCCGGTGATGGGCCGCTGCCGCCGCCACCAGCTTGGCAGCGCCATGATGCTTTTCGGGGCTATATACCTCGGCAAATCTGCCCATGAAAGCAGGAAGGCTGTCATGCCCTGGGGGCTGATGCTGTCCGACCTTGACCGGTTGTGTGCGCAACTCGCCAGGCACCACCCGGCTCACCTGGCCGGTATCCGGATTGGTCATAACCTGGAACTCCTCCGGTAACAGCCTGAAAAACTCCCGGTGCAGCGCATAGAGAAACTCCTGCCCGGTGATGTTGGGCGGCGCTTCCTCTTGCAAGCACGCTTCCATCTGTCGCTGTACCGTAATGTGGGCAACACTTTCCAGTTGCAGGTTGCGCTTGGCCGGTTCGGCGTCGTACTGCTCCTGCATGGCCCGGACGATATCGTAGGGGTGAGTGTTGTGCCCCTCGATCAGGTTGGAATAATAGCTATTGATGATCCTGAGCAGTTCACGGAGGGTCTGCAGGGTAATCGGATGCTGCCGGGTGCCGAGAGAGGCCGAGCGCTGGATTACCTCCAGGGCCAGATCCTGAAGATCGTCTGCCTGTTCCGGAAGCAGTGAGGTCATCTGACTGATAGAATCGGGCATGTGAATGCTCCTTGCTGCCGATATTTATGCCGATTATTACTAGACGCAACTATACAACAGTATTTAACAAATATCAAACAAGCTTGACTCCAATCAATTTTATCTGCCGATTATGCTGCCGATGGGAACAGGGCGAAAGTGGCACTATCTAATCAGGTGGCACCATCCCCATTGCCAAACCGGTCATGGCGAGACAAAACTGACGACCTTGTTTTCTTTGATTTCGTTTTGAGCCAGCTTGATCTGGTTGGCTTCCTCAGAACTGATTGCCTCATCTTCACTGGAGCATTCGGCAAGATAACTTCGGAACTCATCGTCGCTCATCTGCACAGAAAACGGGATGCCCTTGGAAAGGCGAACCCGATTCAAAAACAGGTTAATTGCTTCGGTAGTGGAGATGCCAAGCGCACGAAGAATACGCTCACCATCGGTTTTCAGGGATGCATCGACAGTTGCAACCTGATTGTAGTGAGGTGGAGATTTCTGGCCAGAGTGATTGAGGTGTAACATTGGGGGGCAATGAAGCGTATAACTGCAGTGCTTACGCGGAACCGCGACGCCGGATAACCCTTTGGACTGGTTCTTTTTCTCGCAGTTCCCGCTCCTGCCGGGGGCTTAAGCGCAGTTCAACCGCAGGCTCTTCCTCTTCATCAGGCAGCTCTGCCCCCCCACGGTGTTGTATCAAGAGCTCGCAGGCCTGCGCCCTAACCGGCTCTGAAGACCGGCGCTTTGCCGTTAAGCTACGCTCGTGCACTGGGGGTACAACAGAAACAGGGGCGCAGCATCAGCCGCGTCCCTGTACAAGATACATTGAATTGAAGAAATTAAGCCATTCTGTGCTGTGCTGTAATATTGCAGGTCTCGTCAGGTGGATTTTTTAATTTT
>CAXNJF010000098.1:0-6269 GCA_964202585.1 Trichlorobacter sp.
TCGTCAGCTGCTCTCACCACCCTTTCCACAACCTCCTCTGCAACGGTCAGCGAAGCAGGTCTGGGGGATATCAGCCTGTCTGCCGGCTGGACCGTGGTCCAGGATAGTGAACTGATCCCGAAAATCCGTCCGACACTGTATCTGAAGGCTCCCAGCGGAGATAAGGATCATGGTCTGGGTACCGGCACCTTTGAGATCGGCCCCGGACTTTCGTTGTCAAAATGGCTGGGAAATATCCAGCTGTTTGCTGAAGGGGCCTATATTTTTCAGGACAGTGTCAGCAGTTACCAGGGCAAGGACTATGTCAGCTACAGTGCAGGCGGTGGGGTGCAGGCAACTGATCGCCTGTTTGTCTCGCTGTTCGCCAAAGGTTCCACCACCCGTGTCAGCGGCGGAACGGCACCGGTTGAAGGCCGGGTAAAACTGAACTTCCTCCAGTCCCGCCGGATTTCGTGGGAAGTCTACGCATTGGCCGGATTTACCGATGCCAGCCCGGCCGCCGGGGGCGGTATGCTGGTGATGTATCAGTTTTAATCCATACTGCCGCAACGATAGCCTGCCGGGTCAAGCTCAACTGTTGTAAAGCCGGCCTGTCTGCAGATCCGTTCAATCTCGGGGAGCAGGGGGTGAACCTGCTTCCCGGCTTCACATTCAACGCGTGCCGTAGTTCCCAAGCTTCTCACCCGTACCACGTTAAACCCCAGCCCTTGCAGTTTCTCCTCGCACTGTTCAACCCTTTGCTGCTCTGTTTCAGTTACCTGATAGTCATGGGGAAAGCGGGTCAGCAGACAGCTTTGGGCCGGTTTATCCCAACCTGGAAGCCCCAGTTCCCGGCTTAAGCAACGAACATCCTGCTTGCTGAATCCGGCCTCGGCCAGAGGACTGCGTATACCCAGCTCCTGCAGGGCGCGGCGACCGGGGCGGTGGAGCGTCTGGTCATCAAGGGTACTGCCGTCAATCAGGGCCCAGGGGCAAGGGGCAAGGGGCAAGGAAACAGCGGTAAGGCTTGCACGGCAGAGGCTTAGCAGCGCTTTTTTGCAGAGGTAGCAGCGGTCAGGCGGGTTGGTCAACAGATCGGGGATTGTGGCAGGATCAAAGGGGATAACCAGATGCTGAATGCCAAGTTGCAGGGTAAACCGGGCCGCATCGGCCAGTTCTTTCCTGAAGTGGTAGGGAGCGTCACAGGTAACGGCAATGCAACGTTCGCCCAGCGTCTCGTGAGCAACCTTTAGCAGCAGGCTGGAATCAACCCCGCCTGAAAAGGCTACTGCCAGCGGGGCCAGGTTGTGCAGGAGCTGTTGCAGACGCCGGTGTCTGCAGGAAAGGCTGTTCAGCTGTAACGTGTCAGCCAACCAGTTGATCCTGTTTGACTCCCATCGCCTGACCACGCTGGCAGAGGGTTTCAAGGGTCATGTTGCCAAACAGCTGGTCCAGCAGCTCACTGGCTTCCTTCCACACCGTCTGGGTGACGCAGTTTCCTTCAAAAGGGCATTCATTTTTGCGGCGTTTTTTCTTTTTTGCTTCACCTGAACATTCAACCAGCAGTGCATCCTGCTCAGTGGCCTTGATGATTTCAAGCACTGAAATCTGATCAGGTTGTCTGGCCAGGGTGTACCCCCCCTGAGGCCCTCGCTTGCTCTTCAGGATACCGGCTTTTTTCAGGCTTTGAAAAATCTGTTCCAGATAACGTGGTGAAATTTCCTGGCGGCGGGAGATGTCCTGGATCTGGGCAGGCAGGGTATGATTGTTGTAAGCGATATCAAAAAGTGCTCGCAAGCCATACCGGCTTTTTGTTGACAACCGCATAAATGCATCCTCCTGAAGGTGTGTATACAATGTCTAGCGATATAGTATACCGCAGTAGTGCTGTCAAGAACTAAGGCATCCTGAAAACTGCCGTTTCAAGGAGCGTGTGCGATGGTAACCGCAGACACCTCAAGGCATCCGGCCTGTAACAAAACCCTGGAACATTCACGCAAGGTGCTGCCGGTGGTAAACACATCATCAACCAGCATGACACGACGCTGGTGAACCGCTTCAGCATCAGCTGTCTGGAAGGCATCCAGCAGATTGCAAATCCGTTGATCGCGGGTCAATGCAACCTGTGGTGTTGTGGGGCGGGTCCGCTGCAGGCCTTGTCGCAAGAGCGGGATTTGCCACTGTTCAGAAAGGATTTCGCCCAGCAGTACCGCTTGATTAAACCCCCGTTGCCGCAATCTTGAAACATGCAGCGGTACCGGCACCAGCAGCTCCGGACGCTGACTCTCAACAAACGGTTTCAGGTTGTAAGCCATCAGAAGACCCAGGGGGCGCCGCAGGTGAGATTTGTACTGGTATTTAAAGGCGTGGATCAGGTCGCGACAAGCCCCTTCGTAGCGCAAGGCAGCCCTGGCAGCCCGGTATGGCGGAGGTGTGGCAATACAACGACCGCAGGGGTGGTCATCTCCTGCCCCATCCATCGGAATACCGCAGACCGTACAGGCGGGCGGGCAGATAAACGGCAGCGCGGCATGACAGTCGCTACAGATATGCAACGGACTTTCAGAGGTAACGGCCTTCCGGCAGATATGGCAGCGGGGGGGCAGCAGCAGATCAAGCAGCCCCAGGCCAAGTTTGCGGAACAGATGCATCCCCTATAGCCCGATGTCGGCGTTCACCACCAGTACCCGCAGATCGGTAAAACGGGGCTTGCGGTCAATAATTGTGGTAACCCTGCAAAGTCGGTCCGGTGAATTGCAGTTACTGCAGAAACCGGTCTTGGCACAGGGGGTATTGAAGTTGAGCCGCTTTGCATTGGGCGGGGTGGCCCACTGTTTCACCCGTGTAATCGCTTCCTGCGGCGTCCCATCAACCAGCTTGTTGCGTCCCACCACCACAATCACCATGCGGGGGCCGAAGAACATGGCTGCTACACGATTTCCGGTGGCATCGATGTTGATCAGTTCCCCCCGCATGGTCAAGGCGTTACTGCCGGACAGAAACAGGTCACAGGTCAGCTGTTGGCGCATGACCTCCATCTTTTGATCCCGTGTCAGATCAGGGCTGCTGTGATTCAGAATCTGCTTGCCCTGATTGGTCAGTTCCTGCTGAACACCAAGATCAGTGATGCTCATCGAACCGCCAAAGCCGATGGTTGTAGCATCGGCAGCAGCAGCAAGAATGTACTGCCGGGCATCATCAGGGGATTGGCAGTAGAGCGCGGTGAATCCGTTGGTACCCAACGCTTCCACCGCTTTCTGGCATTTCTGTTCCCAGGTCCAGCTTGTCAGTTCTTGTGTCATGGTCATGGGCACTGATCTCCTTGTGTCGTCACGTGCTGAACTGTGGTTTTTATAGCACTGCCAGCCAAGAGTTGCCACCAGGTTGTGCGTGGTATCAATCATGCCTCAATTGCCGTCGCTGTTTTTTATCAGTGCTCTGCACAACGATAAGAAGGTGTGCTATAAAAAAACTTTACAAGACACCAATACACACGGAGGGACGTTCCATTGTTCCGTCATCTCACGCTTTTCATCATGCTGTTATTCAGCGCCGTGTCCGCCTCTGCAGCTGTACCGGCTTCTTCAATCAACCTGAGTGTTGAGGTTTCAGCGGCCGATCTCTCTGCCATCGTCAACCAGTCACTGCCCCAGGAACTGTACAAAGGGCAAGGCGGGCTGGGCACGGCGGTGAAGGTGCTGCGCACCGGCCCGGTGGCTGTAACGGCCAATGACAACTTTATCCATCTGACCCTGCCGGTGCAGTTGACCTTCAGCTATGGTTTCTATGAGGGCTATCCACTGCGGGCCGGGCTGCGCTTCAAGGCCAGGGTGAAGATTACCCCGGATTGGCGTCTGAAGACCGAGCTGTACTATACCGGACTGTCGGACAATCTGACTGATACCCTCAAGCTGGGGCCGCTCTCCCTGAAACCGAAAAGTATGGTGGAGGGGATTACCCTGCCGGTGCAGCGGCTGCTGGCGCCGATCATTGACAACAAAGTTAACGATGCTGTCCAGTTAAAGGCCAAGATTGCCCCCCTGTGGCAGCATGCCTTTAGCCCGACCCTGGTCAATAAGGAGTTCAGTACCTGGCTGAAGCTGACCCCTGAAAGGGTTGTGATCAGCCCGATGCAGGCAGAAAACAACCAGATCAGGCTGTCGCTTGGTGTCATCACCGGCGCAGAAATTACTGTTGGACCAAAACCGGCTCCGGCTCCGGCACGGCCTTTACCACCTGTCCAGCAACTGTCAGCTTTCGACAAGAATTTTCATATCCAGCTTGCTGCCGACATCTTTTTTGAAGATCTGGTGACGGCGCTGAACCCGGTTCTGCTGGACAAGACCTTTGGTGAGGACAGGAAGATTACGGTAAAAAAGTTTAACCTGAAGGGGGATACAGGCCGTCTGGTGGTGGCCATGACCGCCAGCGGTGATTTTGACGGCGAGCTGACTGTAGTGGCCAAACCGGTCTATAACCCTCAGACCAACACGCTGACTTTTGAAGATGTTGATTTTGACACAAAGGATGCCGGATGGCTGATCAGCGCAGGTAGTTGGCTGTTCAGCAGCAAAATTCGCAGTACGATCAAAGAGAAGCTGGATAGCGCCGTTGCCGAGCAGTTGGAAAAAGCCCGTGTCAAGGCATCCACGGCGCTTTCATCGCTGCAGCTTGCCGAGCGGGTCAGGCTGACCGGCACCGTCAGGTCGCTCTCCCTTGGTGATGCGGCAGTGCTGCAGGATCGCCTGTCGTTACAGGTGGTTGCCCAGGGAGAGGCCGGTGTTATTCTGAAGTGATGTTACGACAATCGACCAATGAAAAATTCAGGTAATGGGCAACTCTATCTGAAAACAGGCACCTTTGCCTGGCTTGCTTGTTACGCCGATGGTCCCGCCGTGGGCTTCTACCAGTTCTTTCACAATCGCCAGCCCCAGCCCCAGGCCGCCATTTTTGCCTTTGTAGAACCGCTCAAAGATGTGTGGCAGCAGTTCCTGATCAATGCCGCTGCCGGTGTCCATGATGTCAACTGATACAGAATGCATGTTTGTTTTGGTAACCAGAATGTCAAACTGACCGCCACCCGGCATGGCGCGGAACGCATTTGTCGCCAGGTTGATGATAATTCTGGTGAACAGGTCCGGGTCAATCCAGGCTTGAACATCCTGATCTCCTGCAACGGTGATCCGGACGTTCTGATCAGCGGCTTGCCGGGCAAAACGGGAAAGTATCTGAGCGAAAAATGGAACCAGCGGGGTGCGCTGGCGGTTTAACTGCAGGATGGCAGCCTGTGCCCTGGTCAGTTCATCAACACCATCCAGAATGGCGGCCAGACGGGCGGCTTCATCGTGCAGCGACTGCAGCGCCTCCGGCGTAGTGGGCAGTAAGCCGTCAATCATCCCTTCCAGTTCACCGCTGATTACCATTAAGGGGGTGCGCAGCTCATGGGCAGCATTTGAAACCAGCTGTTTGCGTAACCGTTCCTGCGCTTCCAGGGTATCAGCCATCCGGTTGAAGGTGGCTGCCAACCTGCCTATTTCATCCTTGGTTACGGTCTGTACCCTGCGGCCGGGATCACCTCCGGCCAACCCTTCTGCAGCCGCTGTCAGCTCCTGCAGAGGGCGGGAGATGCGCCGGGCAGCAAAAAAACTGAGGATAACGGCAATAAATCCAAGCCCCAACATGCTGTAAGCCAGAAAGCGGTTTGATGAGCTGATGAAGAAGGTTTCATGCACCGGTTGAGGAAGTCGAAGATCCAGATGCCCGATTTCTTCTCCCCGCAGAAACAGGGGATAACTTTGAAATTCAGCAGGTTGCGGAGAGACGGGGTGCCTGTTACGTGAGGCAGCGATCCGTTGTTGCATGAGCGGAGGCAGACTTGCCAGAGCCTGTTCCGTATCAAGCACCAGCCGGTTATCGGTATCGTAGAGCCGTAGTTCAAAGCCGGAGAGCCAGGCCCAGACCAGATCATTGGCAACCTGCTGCTGCTTCCATCCCCCGACCTGTTCATACCGCCCTTCCAGAACCGCCTGAACCTGATACAGGCGATCAAGCATCCGGCCCTCACCAAAGGCTTTGAAGTATCGGATAACAAAGTTTCTGAGCAGAATGGAGGAAGAGAGGGCGATCAGGATCACAAGGGTTAGCAGGAACAGCAGTTTGCGCTGCAGACTAAAGTGCATCCCGTTCTCCGCAAAAGAGATAGCCGATACCATAGACGGTCTTGATAAATTCCGGCTTGCGGCTATCTGGTTCTATCTTCTGGCGCAGATTTTTGATATGGGCATCTACGC
>CAXNJF010000099.1:0-6256 GCA_964202585.1 Trichlorobacter sp.
CTGACCATCACTCAGGTGCCTAAACTAAGCACAGCCGCTATAGCCAGCCTGACGCCACTCCAGCTGGTTGCCATGGAGACGACAGACCTTGCGGCCTTTACCACCGCCCAGATGGCAGCCCTGACGAGTACGCAACTTGCCTCACTTACTTCGACCGAGTTCGGAGCGCTCTCTTCCGCGCAGGTACTGGCGCTTTCCAGCGCCGCCATTCCCGGTCTCACCACCGCCCAGCTTGTATCGTTATCCACCAGCACGGTAGCTGCATTCTCCACCGGTCAGATTGCTGCCCTGTCTCTTGACGACATCTCAGCGCTCACCGTCGCCCAGGCAGACGCGCTCACCCCCACCCAGATGGGGGCCTTGACCAGCAAACAGATTCAAGCCATGGAAACCCTCGATATAGCTGCCCTGGACAGCAGCCAGATTGGTGCTTTGTCAACCGCAGCTTTCGCAGCCCTGACCACCAGCCAGATTCCGGCGATTGATGTCGCTGATATAGCTGGCGTTACGACGGCACAAATTGCAGCGTTAACCTGTGTCGCCCATCGCAGCTTTACCCAGTCCCAGGTGCAGGCGTTCACGACTACCCAACTCAATGCGCTCAATTTTGCCACCCCGCTCGCACTTGATATTGGCGGTGACGGCCTCGTCACAGTATCTGCCGATAAGGGCGTAGTTTTTGATCTGCTGGTCACCGGCCTGCCACGGCAAATCGGCTGGATCGGTTCTGAAGATGGTCTGCTGGTGCTTGATCGTAACGGTAATGGCAGGATTGATGACGGTGGAGAGCTTTTCGGTGGCGCAACGCGGTTGCCGGACGGCAGGCGAGCCCTGGATGGCTTCAGCGCGTTAGCCACACTTGATGCTAATCATGATCAACATATTGACCCGCTTGACCCGCTCTTTAACGCTTTGCAGGTATGGATTGATAGTAATCAGGATGGTCTCAGCGCCTCCGATGAATTGAGAACACTTGCCGAGCTTGGCATAGTGCGTTTGGAGCTTGTTCCTGTTACCGTTGATACTCCTGATAACGGCAATATCATCGGCCTGATTGCAACGTATCAGACACAGGATGGCCAATCACATCTGTTGGCCGATGTCTGGCTGGCGATCACCTGATTCTGGTATGTTGGTGGTAAAATCCAGTCAATAGAAAACGGCCTCCGGAGTATTCCGGAGGCCGTTTGGGTTCAGTCTGTTTCAGATGGTTCAATCCACCGATTTACGAAGAAACGTGGGGATGTCGTAGGCGTCTTCGTCATCAAAGGAGACTGAGCCGACATGGCGCGTAGGACGTGGACTATCTGATTTCTGACGATCTCTGATAAACGTCGGGGTGTCGATATTTGATATGTTGGGCTGCTTGTTTGGCATAATCGATAAACTTCCTCGACCACGCTCGGTTGCCTCAAAACGGTCACCGAATCCTGTGACAATAGCCGTTACCTTGATGGTATTTTCCATGGCTTCGTCAATCACAACACCGATGATGATGTTAGCATCTTCATGAACCTTTTCATGCACGGTCTTGTTGACCGCATCAAAGTCATCCATGGTCATGCTTGAGGAACCGGTGATGTTGACCAGCACCCCTTTGGCGCCGGAAACATCAATATCTTCCAGAAGCGGCGAGGAGATCGCCTTGATGGCAGCCTCTACAGCGCGGTTGTCACCATCGGCGATACCGATACCCATCATGGCCATGCCACGTTCGCTCATGATCGCCTTGACATCGGCAAAGTCTACGTTAATAAAACCGGAGGTGGTGATCAGGTCTGAAATCCCCTGGACCGCCTGACGCAGGACATCATCGGCAGGTTTGAAAGCATCAAGGATACCGAGGGAGCGGGGGGCGATACTGATCAGACGATCATTGGGGATAATGATCAGGGAATCAACATGTTGTTTCAGGGCGCGAACACCTTCATCAGCCTTGGCCATCCGTTGTTTGCCTTCACGGGAAAACGGCTTGGTCACAATACCGACGGTAAGTGCTCCAACTTCACGGGCCACCTCGGCAATAACCGGTGCAGCGCCGGTGCCGGTACCACCGCCCATACCTGCAGCGATGAAAATCATATCGGCGCCCTTCAGCATGTCGGCCAGTTTTTCCCGGTCCTCGATAGCTGCATCACGCCCGACATTGGGATTGGCGCCAGCGCCGAGCCCTTTGGTCAATTGCCCGCCTAGCTGCACCTTTACCGATGCTTTGGAGGAGCGAAGTGCCTGGGCATCGGTATTGGCAACCATAAAATCCACCTTGTTCATGCCGCTTGCCACCATTGTATTGACGGCATTACCTCCGCCGCCGCCTACTCCGATGACTTTGATAACCGCACTTTGCTCGATGGTCTCGTCAAATTCAAACATCCGCTCCCCCTTGTGAAGTGTCATGATAAGTTGTCAGGGCTACCACATACCTATGTGCGGTCCCGTGGTGGTGTTAGAAAAACTCCCGGAACCAGCTCTTCATCCGCCGGGTGGTGGTGTTAAAGATACTGTCTTCCGATTTTGTTGCCGGAAACTCACGTGGCCCAAGGTTACGACTTCCGTAGACAATCAAGCCTACACCAGTAGAGTAAGCTGGTGAATTGACTACGTCGGTGAGTCCTCCGATCCGCTGCGGCAGGCCGCGCCGAACCGGCAGGTTAAAGATTTGTTCGGCCAGTTCCGGCATTCCTTCAAGTATACTCGATCCACCGGTAATTACAACCCCGGATGCAATGGAATCTTCCAGTCCAGACTTGATAATTTCCCGGTTTACCAGCGTAAAAAGCTCTTCAACGCGGGGGCCAAGAATCTCGCATAAAACATTGCGTGAAAGCTCGCGTGGTTTGCGACCGCCTACACTGGGCACTTCAATCTTTTCATCCTTGCCAACCAGTGCCGACAGGCAACAGCCCTGGTTGCGCTTGATTTTTTCTGCTTCTGCAAAAGGGGTACGCAGACCAACGGCAATATCGTTGGTCAGCTGATTACCGCCCAGCGAGATAACCGAGGTGTACTTGATCGCCCCATCACAGAAAATGGCTATGTCAGTGGTACCGCCACCGATATCTACCAGGCAGACCCCCAACTCCTTTTCATCGGCTGATAACACCGCTTCAGAGGAAGCCAGTTGTTCAAGCACAATATCCGCGACATCAAGGCCGGCCCGATTGCAGGATTTGACAATGTTCTGGGCACTGGCAACAGCACCGGTAACAATATGAACTTTTGCTTCCAGCCGGACGCCGCTCATGCCAAGCGGTTCACGAATGCCATCCTGTTCATCGATGATGAACTCCTGGGGCAGGATATGGATTACCTCGCGGTCCATCGGAATGGCGATCGCTTTGGCTGCATCAATTACCCGCTTGACATCCTCCTGGGAGACCTCACGGTTTTTGATGGCGATCACTCCTTGGGAGTTGATCCCCTTGATATGGCCCCCGGCAATGCCGGCATAGACAGACTTTATCTCGCAGCCTGCCATCAGCTCAGCTTCCTCGATCGCCTTTTTTATGGAAGTAACCGTGCTTTCGATATTGATGACCACCCCCTTGCGCAGACCGCTTGAAGGGCTGGTGCCGATTCCGACAATCTCGATCCCCTCTTCTGCGAGGTTTCCGACAATGGCGCATATTTTCGTCGTGCCGATATCCAGGCCTACAATCAGGTTATCTCTTCTGGCGGACATAAGTACTCCCCTCCCATGGAAGAACTGAAAGCTGTTCAGCTCTTTTTGACTACAATCCGGTCGCTGTAGTCCAAGTCAATGTACTGCAGCTCAGACCGCTGTGTCATCAAATTCTGATAAATGCGTGCGAATCTTTGAAGTTTTTTGTCAAAATCATCGGCCCCGATTTTTATCGGCAGAGCCCCTGCGGTGGTGTACAGGGTGAAACCCTGGAGCCTATCGTAATGAATCTCTGACACATCCGCAAGGATAAACGAGCCGTGTTGCTTAAGCGCCGCAAGCAGATCACAGACTGTTTTCAATGCGTCTTTGGTGGTTGCAGGATCGGCGTTCAGATCATCTTCACTGATGCCGCTTACCACCGGATAATCAAGGCTGTCCCCATGGCTAAGAGGCTTGAATGGTTCCCCGCCCTGATCAAGATAATAGAGCAGTCCCATGTTGATAACTGCCACCGGCTGGCGCTCTTTGATACTTATGGCGATGGTGCCCGGAAAAAAACGTTGTACCCGTACGGATGCAACCCATGGATTTAACGAAACCTGCTGTCCGACGGTTTTCAGGCGCAGAGCCAGAAGGTTCTGACCTGATGTTACACCAGACAGGGTAACTATTTCGTCTTGTGACAGCCGCTGAGTGCCGTGTACTTCTACTTTTTGTACCGGAAACGGAGTAGCCTTGAACAGGCTATGGACTGAAGCTGCCAGCAAACCACCCAGCAGCAGTAAAAGTCCTGCCCGGCTGCCAACCCTGATCAGCGGCAGCAGATATTTGCGCAGGTCTAACGGCTCCTTCTTTACCTTGAGCCTGTTCGGCGCTACTTTTTTGGACTTGTAGCTGCCGATATGCCGAAGGTCAGTCATCACGCTGTCTGGCCGGTCTTCAGAGAGGCGGAACATGCGATCCGTTCCACCAGCTGTTCAAAGGAAAGACCAGCCCCTTTTTGTGCAATTTCAGGCAGCAGTGAAAGAGCGGTCATGCCGGGCAGGGTGTTCACTTCCAGCAGGTAACATTCACCTGTTTCTGTGACCAGAAAATCAACCCGGCAGTAGCCGTCACAGCCCAGCGCCTGATGGGCCTTTAGCCCCTGCTGCTGTACTTTTTGGTACAGATCTGCTTGCAGCCGGGCCGGAAAGATATGTTCAGCCATGCCGTCACTGTACTTTGCCTCATAATCGTAAAACTCATTTTTGGGTACTATTTCGATGGCGCCGATCGGCTGATTGTCCAGAATACCGACCTGAACCTCCTGCCCCTTGACATACTGCTCAACCAGTACCAGGTTGTCATACTGGAAGGCTTCATCCAGAGCTGCCTGCAGGGCATCCTGATGCTTGACAATCGAAACCCCCACTGATGAACCTTCCTGCACCGGCTTGACCACCACCGGCAGGGCAAACGGCAGCATATCAGCTGTGCAGGGTTCCCCTTTTCTTGCCGCAAGATAGGGGGTAATGGTAAGCGCTGCTGCACTGAAGGCCAGTTTGCTGTATAACTTGTGCATTGCCAGGGCGCTGGCCAGCACCCCGGAACCTGTGTACGGTATGCCCATCAGTTCCAGGACTCCCTGGATGCAGCCATCCTCGCCATAACGGCCATGCAGGGCGATAAAAGCCAGATCAATCTTCTCCTGCCGCAAGATATCAGCTACTTCGTGACGCACATCAATGGCTGTGCTGTCATAGCCCTGGGCCAGCAGTGCCTGGTGTACTGCCATTCCGCTTTTGAGCGAGATCTCCCGCTCTGCAGACAGGCCCCCCATTAAAACCCCGATCCGTTTCTTTTTCAGCTCATCAGTCGTCATGGGATGTTCTCTCCATTACCAAGCAATTGCACCTCTTCTTCAAGCTCTATCCCGCTAAAATCCTTGACCCGTTCTTTGATTATGGCAGCCAGCTCTCTGAAATCAGCAGCAGTTGCCTTGCCCCGGTTAACCAGGAAATTGGTATGGGCTTCACTGACCTGGGCATTACCAACCATCAAGCCGCGCAGGCCTGCCTGGTCAATCAGCCGCCAGGCTGCTCCCCCTGACGCAGGGTTCTTGAAGAACGACCCGGCATTGGGAAACCGTACATTCTGGGTTGCCCAGCGTAGCCCCAGATAGTCATCCATACGAGCCTGTATGGCCTGAAGATTGTCTTCCTTCAGCTGAAGTGAAGCCGCAACAATCAATGCGCCATCAGGAAGGTCAAATCGTCGATAACCAAAGATCAGCTGATCCCGTTCAAGCTCGGTGAGCCGCCCCCGATGCAGGAGTGTGATGGTTTTTACCACTCTGAAAATATCACTGCCATGCGCCCCGGCATTCATCCTGAGAGCCCCGCCCACACTGCCGGGAATACCTATCAGGAACTCAAGCCCGCTCAAACCCAGTTCTGACACTGCCCGTGCCAACGCCAGATTGGTAGCGCCTGCCTCAATCGTTACGATTGTATCCTTAAGCTGCAGCCGGTTAATCCGTTTCAGCGCGATGGCGCATCCCCTGAAACCTTCATCAGCGGGTAGCAGATTAAAACCACCCCCCAGCACAAAACGGGGGATCTGTTGTTGATCCAGTAATGCCACCAACTGTTG
>CAXNJF010000100.1:0-6169 GCA_964202585.1 Trichlorobacter sp.
GTTGCCGCCCTTGCTTTTACGCCGCTTGACATCTGCAGCGCCTTGCTGATCATTTTGCGCTCCAGGTCTTCAATGGCTGCAGGCATATCAATCCCGTCTGGCGACAGTTCAAGACAAATCCCCTTGGGACGCCCGGAAGCTTCCGTAATCTCGGAGGGCAGATCATCCGGGCCGATGGCATCCTGCTCGGTTAATGCTGTCAGCCGCTCCACCACATTCTCCAGTTCACGCACGTTGCCGGGCCAGCGATAACGCTCAAGGGCATCCAGAGCCGGTTTACTCAGAGTCATTAGCGGTCGTCCCATCAGGTGACAGAACTTGTCCAGAAAGTGGCTGACCAGCGGCAACAGGTCTTCACGACGCTCCCGTAGAGGCGGCAGCTGCAAAGGGATAACATTCAGACGGTAGTAGAGATCCTCCCGGAAGCTCCCCTGACGGACCTGTTCTTCAAGATCGGCATTAGTGGCTGAAATAACACGCACATCCAGCTTGATCTGTTTGGTGGAACCAACCCGCTCCACCTCCTGATCCTGCAGAATACGCAACAGTTTGGTTTGCAGATGCAACGGCATGGTGCCGATCTCATCAAGGAAAATGGTGCCGTGGTTGGCTGCCTCAAACTTGCCGATTTTGTCCCGCACTGCTCCGGTAAATGCCCCCCGGACATAGCCAAACAGCTCACTTTCCAGCAGGGTCTCAGGAATGGCTCCGCAATTGACCGCCACAAAAGCGTGCCCTTTGCGGCGTCCGTTATGATGCAGCGCACGGGCCACCAACTCTTTGCCGGTACCTGATTCACCAAAGACCAGTACGGTTGAATCGGTTTTGGCTATCCGTTGCATCCGCTCAAAGACCCGCTGCATGGCTGAAGAACTGCCAATAATGCTGCTGAATTGAAACCGCTCCTGCAACTGTTTACGCAGGTAGACGTTTTCAGACAACAGGCGCTGCTTCTCGCGAGCCTTGGCTATAACAAGTTTCAATTCTTCAAAATTTACCGGCTTGGTAATGTAATCAAAAGCCCCTTCCTTCATGGCCTGCACCGCTGACTCTGCCGAAGCATGGCCGGTAATAACCACCACTTCCAGTTCCGGCGCTATCTGACGGATCTCCTGCAAAATTTCGATCCCGTTTTTGTCCGGAAGAAACAGGTCAACCAGCACCAGATCAGCCAGCCCTTCACGCACCAGTGCAACGCCTTTGGCGCCGTTTTCTGCTGATAAAGGCGCAAATCCAGCCTTTTTAAGCAGAAGTTCCATAACCTGACGGCCCGGTTCATCATCATCTATAACAAGAATTCGTGTCAGCTCATTCATATCGTTATTCACCCGCCATCTTTGTTAACCGGTACTATGGCACAACCATCCAAACCGCTGCAATGATTTCATACTTCACCAAACCGTATTTTATGCTACTGTAAATCAGATTACATGGAGCAACCATGAGCGAGCAGACCACACAAACCAAGGAAAGCAAACCGGATGGACAACGTTTTTATCACGCCCAGGCCGGTTATCAGCTGATCATGAGCCTCTCACAGGATGAGATGGAGTGTCGTGCCCATCTTGAAGTAAAAGCAGATGGAGCCCCACCGTCTCTGGATGAACTGATAGGGTTTCTGGCAGGGGACGGGATTACCGTCGGCATAGATGAGGAGGCTCTTACACGCCTGCTTGCTGATGCGTTGCCTGGTAAGAGCGCTAACGGGCTGCTGGCTGCCGGAATCCAGCCGCTACGTGGTGATGACGGCAGTCTCGAGTATACGTTTGTTTCACTTGAGCCTCCCCCGGTTCGGGAGTCATCTGACGATGACGAAAAGCATCAGGTTGATTTTCGCGTGGTTCAACAGTTCATTAATGTTGACCCGGATCAGGAGATTGGACGGATACTCCCCCCCACTGACGGCATACCCGGCAAAACAGTCCGTGGCAAACCGGTCCCATCAGAGGTCGGCAAACCATTGCTGCTGAAACTGGGGCAAAATGTCCGGTGCGGCGGAGAGAACGGAGAGATTCTTTTTTCTGAAATACATGGGCGGGTTAAACAGGAAGGCGAAACCGTCCATGTAGTTGAAGAATATGTCATTGATGGCGATGTGGATTTCAGTATCGGTAACATCCGCTTCAACGGCTTTGTCGAGGTGCGCGGCGATGTACTGGACGGGTTTCAGGTAAGTGCCAGCAAGGGACTGAAGATCACCGGCAATGTCGGAGCCTGTCGTCTGATTTCCCACGGCAATATTGAATTCTGCGGTATGGATGGCCAGGCTAAAGGCAGTATTCTCTGTGGCGGCACCATCACCGCCCACTTCATCCATGACAGCTCGGTTGAATGTTTAGGCAGCATGCTGGTTGATGTTGAACTGCACAATTGCAGCATTCATTGCCGCAGCTCTCTTGTAACCGGCACGTTATCCGGTGGCGATTGTGTCATCCTCTCCGGCCTTGAAGCAAAAAAACTGGGAGCGCCTTCAGCAGTCAAGACTCTTATTCACTGCGGCGTTGATTACCACGACCTTGACCGGATGCATATCCTGCTTGATCAACTTGAAACCCTGCAACAACAAATTGCTAAAACCAAAGACATGCAGGAACTGACTGCCCTGACAGAGAAGAAGCAAAAACTTGGCAAAATTATTGTCGAGGTCCGCTCCCGCCGTCCGGCAGGCTCAAACCCGAAGATCAACATCAAGGACCGGATTCATGAAGGGGTTACCATCTATCTTGGTGATGCGGTTGAGGAGTTTTCTGTTGAGTTGTCCGGGCCATTATCCCTGATTGAAAACAGTCAGGCAGGAGGGCTAAGGCACCTCTCCATCAGCGGCCTTGATGTTCCGGCTGCAGATCTTGAAAAAGCCTGGCTTGAACGGGATGAACAGGATCGGCTGGAGCGGCAAAAACAGGAAGCAGCAGAGCGTGAGGCTGCAGAAGAACAGGCGCAAGCTACCCCGATTGAACCTCCGGCAACCGGTTAAGTGGTTGCCGCCCTGATCCCCTTTTCAAGTCCATCCATCAAAAAATCAAGCTCATGCTCCGTAATGGCCAGAGGCGGAAACACCACTACCGTATTACCCAGCGGACGGGAAAAGACCCCGTGCTTCCGCGCTTCCTGACAGACTCTGATGCCACGCTTTTCTTCCCACGGATACGGTTCTTTGGTTGCTTTGGTATGCACCAGCTCTATACCAGCTGCCAGACCAGATTGACGAACATCCCCGACCTGAACGTGCTCCGCTAACCGCTGCAACCAGCCTGTTAACTGTTTACAGCGCTGCTCCACTTTTTCCAGCAGCCTGTCTTCGTCAAACAGATCCAGGTTTTTCAAAGCCACTGCACATGCCAGCGGGTTACCGGTAAAGGTATGGCCATGAAAAAACGTCTTTAACTCTGCATAATTACCAAGAAATGCCTGGTAGATATTCTCTGTTGCCAACGTGGCGGCAAGCGGCAGATATCCGGCACAGAGTCCTTTTGAAATTGCCATGATATCCGGGGTTACTCCTTCATGTTCACAGGCAAACATCTTACCGGTACGCCCGAAGCCGGTGGCAACCTCATCGGTAATCAGCAACACGCCGTATTGGTCACACAGTTCACGCACCCCTTTCAGGTAACCGGCCGGCTGTACGATCATCCCGCCTGCCCCCTGCAGCAAAGGCTCAATCATCATCCCGGCAAGCTGATCCTTATGCTCAAGCATCAACCGCTCAAGCTCCCCCAGACAAGCCATACCACAAGTTGTAACGTCACTCTTGCCCACCGGGCAGCGATAGCAGTACGGTGCCGGAGCCTCAATGGTTGAGAAGAGCAGCGGACTGAAGGTAGCGTGATAGATTGCAATTCCTCCTACACTCATGGAACCGATGGTATCTCCGTGATAGGCATGTTGCAGCCGGATAAACCGGTTACGCTGCGGCTCTCCCTTATGACAGTGGTACTGATAGGCCATCTTCAGCCCTACCTCCACTGCAGTAGAGCCGTTATCGGAATAAAACACCTTGCTTAAGTCGGTCGGCGTAATCTCCACCAGCCGTTTGGCCAGTAAAATTGACTGCTCGCCGGACAATCCCAGAAGTGTTGAATGCTCAATCCGAGCCGCTTGGTCAGCCAGTGCCCTGTTCAACGCCGGATGACTGTGTCCATGCACGTTGGTCCACATGGAAGCCACTCCATCCAGATAACGCTTGCCATCTGAATCAATCAGCCAGCTCCCCTCCCCTGCCACGATCACAATCGGATCTTCGACCAGCCAATCCTGCATCTGGGTAAAGGGATGCCATACATACTGCTTGTCCCATGCTTGAAGCTGGCTGGTACTGTTGCTCATCGTTGACATTTCCTCATCCTCGTAAAATAATGTACTGCGTACAAGTAGCATATCCTGAACAGCTTGCGGAAGTTGCTTTTTGTGGTAAAGTGTTTCTCCAATAATACAGCCTATTGGAGAAACCGACATGCCAGAGAAAAATACTGATGACATTGCCCAGGACAAGTTGAAAGCAATAATGGAAATGGCTGCGCTGGTAAACTCTTCCCATGAACGTTCGGTAGTCATGGAGCACGCGGTAAAATCAATCTGCCGTTTGACTGATGCCGAAGCAGGCAGTCTGCTGCTGGTGGACGAGTTTACCGGACACCTTGATTTTGAAGTAGTTGCAGGAGAAAAAAAAGAACTGCTACCGTTTTTCCGTATTCCCAAAGGCCAGGGTATTGCGGGGTGGGTTACCCAGAACAACACTCCTTTGATCGTTCCTGATGTGCAATCAGATGAGCGCTTCTTCAAGTTTGTTGATCAGGAACTGCACTTTGTAACCCGTGATATGGTTGCCGTACCGCTTCGGATAGACGGAACGGTCATTGGCGTTTTACAGGCTATCAACAAGCAGAATGGCTCCTTTAACCATGATGACCTGAAACTGGCCATGGCATTTTCCAACCAGATTGCTCCCATTATCAACCGGTCAAGCAAAAACACACCGAAACAAGAACCGCCTGCGCAGTAGCAAAAGTGGCTTTTAACAGAATTGTTGTTATCTTTTCTTGACGATTTCCGCATTGATTGGGTATAGTCAAAAAACTTTGCCAGTCTGGTGGAACGGTAGACACAGCAGACTCAAAATCTGCCAGGGGCGACCCTGTTCCGGTTCGAGTCCGGAGACTGGTACCATAAGATAATACGGCGATGTTCGCCAAAGCACAGAAAGCCCTGATTATTCGGGGCTTTTTCTTTTTGTGTTGTATGCGGTTGTTCGTCTTGATATGCTTAAATCCGATGTTTTTGACGGTATCTGTAGAGGTATTTTCGCACCTTAAAAACCGATACCGAATAAAATACCTCTAAAAGGATAAAAGCCATGCCGAGACGCATAGTTCAGTTGTCAGACCTTCAGCTAAGCAAGGCCAAACAAAAGGAGTCTAATTACAAGATGCAGGATGGATATGGCCTGTATCTGGTGGTTACTCCTACTGGGGGTAAGCTGTGGCGGTATGACTACTCGTTTGATGATAAAAAAAGGACCCTCTCTTTTGGTCCCTACCCAGCCCTGTCACTCGCTGAGGCAAGAGAACTCAGAGCACAAGCCCGTAAGCTACTGGTTGAAGGGGTTGATCCTTCTGCTGTCATGTCGTTGCAGGCAAAGAAACAACAGCGTCAGGAAAATACTATAGCCCTGCAAGTAGTTAAAGAAAAGTTTTTTGAATTTGTGGCCCGTGAGTGGCATCAGAAGTTTATCAACACCTGGACACCACACCATGCAGACAAGATCATGCGGCTGCTTGAACGTGACATATTCCCTTTTATTGGCAACAAGTCGATTGACGGGATTGAAGCCCCTGAACTGCTGGCAGTGTTTGAGCGGATAGCCGCCCGGCCTGCCCTTGATGCTGCCCATCGTGCCCGGAGCCATTGCGGGGCTATATTCCGCTATGCCATAGCCACCGGAAAAGCGTTGCGTGATCCTACACGCGATTTGTTTAAGGCATTACCACCAACCAAACACGGCCACCGTGCCGCCCCTACTGATCCTAAGCCGGCATAGCCGGAACCAAACAGGATTGATATAATGTAAGCACTATCCTTGGCAAAGGAGGAAACGATAATGCATGAACCTATCACTACACGTTATCGTGATCGTTTGTCCGGTGTGCTATCTTGTTTTGACCGAATCATC
>CAXNJF010000101.1:0-6156 GCA_964202585.1 Trichlorobacter sp.
GCCAATAGAGCTAAAAAAACCGAATAAAATATAAATATGAGTTATTACATTGGCTTAAGAAAGTTGTTGCACGTCTGCTCTCAGAAGTGCTGCCATGAACATGGCCGAAACATTCTGTTGCAATTGCAACAGCAACAGATTTGGTAAACCTGCAACGCCTTGCGTATCATGACTATACAACCTCTGTTGCAATGCAACGTAGTTGCATTGCAACAGAGGCAGCGCCTTTCGCTAACAAGGAAATTCTTTATGTATGATCAGATAGTTCTGCCCGATGGTTCCTGGCTCGGTTACCAGAAGCAAGGATGTGGCCCGCACCATATAGTGTTGTTGCATGGCTTTGCTGCTAACCGGGGAACGTGGTTTGATCTGGTTCAACTGCTTCCGGCGGATCAGTATACCCTGCATCTGCTGGATCTGCCGCCCCACGGCACTGCCAGCCGTTTCATCAGGCATGACTATTCTATCCTTGCCCAGGCTGAACGGATCAGTCTGTTCCTGACGCAGCATAAGCTTGACGATATTGATCTGGCCGGACATTCTCTTGGTGGAGCCGTTGCGCTGGCTATGGCAATCAGGGAGCACAAAGGGGGCTCATGCCGTATAAACCGCCTGATACTGATCGGAGCGCCAGCCTACCCGATGCAGCTTCCCGGCTTTATACGGCTGCTGTCGCGACGGATTATCGGGCCGCTCTGCCTGGGGCTGCTTTCCCCTGCAACTGTTGCCAGGAAGGGACTGGAGGCGGTTTTCCTGAACCATCAGCTGATTACGTCTGATCGAATAAAACGGTATGCAGCGACTTTCTCCCCTGCAGGTACAGCATGGGCACTTTCAAAATGTGCCCGGCAACTTGTCCCCCAAAACCTGCCGGAACTGATCACCGGCTATCGTAACCTCGCGCTACCGACGCTGCTCCTTTGGGGGAAGCATGACCGGATTGTGCCGCCTGCACACGGACTGCAACTTGCGCAGGATCTTCCCGACGCTAGCTGCGTGATACTGCCGGATAGTGGACATAATCCCCATGAAGAAGTTCCTCTGAAATCAGTAGAAATAATCACTGAATTCTTTCTGAAAAATCCGATTGACAGCTGATATGCCGCTGCTGTTAAATCCGCCATCAGGACGATCCCAACAACGAAGGAGAAACCGATGAAGATGCTCTGGATTAAAACAACGATGACTATTGCGGCACTGGTTCTGTCTGCCAGCATCGGCTTTGGTGCTGAACCGGCAAAACCTGCTGCAAAGCCGGCTCCAGCAAAAACGGAAGCTGCCAAACCGGCCGACCCAAAGGCTCCTGCAGCCAAACAGGAGCCGGTGGATATCAACAGCGCCAGCGATGCAGAGCTGAAGGCCATTCCCGGCATTGGTGATGCCTACATCGCCAAAATTATCGTTAATCGGCCCTACGCCAACAAGACCCAACTTGTTTCAAAAAAGGTACTGCCTGAGGCGGTTTACGAAAAAATCAAGGACAGGATTATTGCAAAACAGGCCAGGAAGGCTGATCCAAAGCCTGCTGCCAAGCCGGAGCCCCCAAAAAAGTAATCCCGCCCGACCACTCAAAAAGGGCAGCCGTCTGGCTGCCCTTTTTTCCAGCCATGATCTGCAGTATGCTTGACTTTTAGGTAGCAACTCCTCTATTGTACCTCATTTAGTTAATAGCCAAGGAGCTGTAATGAAACCGCTTTTTCTGAATCCCCCCACCTTTGAAGATTTTGATGGCGGAGCCGGTGCCCGCTATCAGGCATCCCGTGAGGTGACCTCGTTCTGGTATCCTACCTGGCTCTGTTTTCCGGCCGGAATGATTGAAGGCAGCCGGGTTGTCGATGCTCCGGTGCAGAAGTTTACTCTTGAGGACTGTCTTGCCATTGCCAAGGGGTTTGATATGGTGGTGATGTATACCTCAACACCAACCCTGGCGATTGACATCGAAACGGCCCGGCGGATCAAAGAGGTCAAGCCGGAGATAGTTACCGTACTGACCGGACCCCATGTCACCATTCTGCCTGAAGAATCACTGCAAGCTGGCAGTGGCATTATTGATATCGTCTGCCGGGGGGAGTTTGATTACTCTACAAAAGAGCTTTGCGAAGGACGTGAGTGGAGCAAAGTGGACGGCATCAGCTTTATAAAAGATGGCAAAACAGTGCATACACCGGACCGTCCGATGATAGAAGATCTTGATGCGCTTCCCTTTGTGGCGCCGGTCTATAAGCGGGATTTGCCAATCTCTGAATACGTGATCCCCCACTTCAAAAACCCTTACGTATCAATCTACTCAAGCCGTGGCTGTCCTTCAAAATGTATTTACTGTCTCTGGCCCCAGACCTTCTCAGGGCGTCAGATGCGTCTCCGTTCACCACAAAATGTCTACGAAGAGGTCAAATGGATCGTGGATAATATTCCGGAGATGAAGGAACTTTCCTTTGATGACGACACCTTTACGGCAAGCCGCGAACATGCCCGTAATGTAGCCAGGTTACTCAAGCCCCTGGGAATCTCGTGGACAGCCAACTCACGTGCAAACTGTGACTATGAAACCCTCAAAGCTATGCGCGAAGGGGGGTTACGTCACGTGGTGGTGGGGTACGAGAGCGGCAATGAGCAAATCCTGAAGAACATCAAGAAGGGGGTCACCAAAGAACAGGCGATCCAGTTTACCAAAGATTGCAAAAAACTGGGTCTTTCCGTTCACGGCGCTTTTATCATGGGGCTGCCCGGCGAAACGAAAGAGACGATTCGAGAGACCATTGAGTACGCCAAGATGCTGGACCTGAACTCAATTCAGGCCTCACTGGCTTCTCCCTATCCCGGCACCGAATTCTACACGCTGGCGAAGGAACAGGGCTGGATCGCTTCCGATGACTTTATCGACAGCACCGGACACCAGAAGTGTGTGATCAATTATCCCAATCTGACCAACGCCGAGATATTCAACTCCGTTGAAGAATTTTACGACAAGTTTTACTTCCGGCCCAAATACATCCTGCGCAGCATCGGCAAGATGATCGTAAACGGAGATGAACGCAGAAAGCTGTTGAAAGAAGGCAAACAGTACCTTGCGTACATGCGCAAACGGAAGCAAGGTCAATCTTGCGAAAGCTGATTATCAATGCCGATGATTTCGGGCTCTCAACCGGCGTTAACCGTGCGGTTGAAAAGGCCTGGCAGGAAGGGATTCTGACCCAGGCATCATTGATGGCTGGCGGAGCAGGCTTTGATGAAGCGGTGGATATTGCCCGTCGTAACCCTGGTCTGCAGGTAGGGCTGCATCTGACCCTGGTGCAGGGGAGGCCGGTGCTGCCGCCGGAGCAGATTCCCGGCCTGGTTGGAAGCGATGGCTGCTTCCCGGATAACCCGGTGACCGTGGGCATGAAGCTGTTTTTTGATCCGACCATCAGAATGCAGTTGCGTAACGAAATTGATGCACAGATTCAGAAGATCAAGCAGGCCGGCATCCCGTTAACCCATATCGACGGGCACCTGAATATCCAGATGCATCCGACGGTCTTTGCCCTGCTGGCTGAACTGATGCAACGTTATGGCATCACCAGTTTTCGCACCACCAGGGAGCGGCTGTTTGAGAACCTGCGTCACGACCGTTCCCGGTTGTTGGGCAAATCGGTTGAACGGTTTATCTTTGGCATCCTTTCCAGCCATGCCGGGCCAACCCTCAAATATCACGGGATTACAACGGCGGTTGAAGTCAAAGGGGTGCTCAACTCTGGTCGCATGACCGAGGACTATCTGATCGCTATTTTTGACCGGCTCCGGGCCGGGACTTCCGAGGTTTATTTTCACCCCGGTTGCCTGCCGGATGCAGAGATTACCCGAAGGATGCCTGATTACCGGCATGAGCAAGAGCTGGCAGCGCTGCTCTCGCCCAAGGTTCGGGAACGTCTGCAGCAGCTTGACATCACACTTACCAACTATCGCGGAGAAACAAAACAGTATGCTTAAGACCATAATAATCATGATTCTGGCTGTTACCGCAGGAACTGTCGGTGATATCCTCTTAGCCAAGGGGATGAAACAACTGGGGGATCTCTCCACCATGAACCTGCGCGGTATCATGGAGGTTGCCTTTCGGGCCATGACCGAGTGGAAGATCGTGGTCGGTACAGCTATGTTGGCGCTGTTCTTTTTCCTCTGGCTGGCGGTGCTTTCCTGGGAAGATCTTTCGGTTGCCTTGCCGATGCAGGCGCTTAACTACGTGCTTGTGGCGGTGCTTGCAAAGTATCTGCTGCATGAAGATATCTCGCCACTGCGTTGGGCCGGTATCGCTCTGGTCTGCGTCGGAGTCATGCTGATTACCAAAAGCAGTACCGCCGACAAGAAAACGGCATCGGAACAGGTTCAGGCAGCACCCATCGCAAGCAGAATCGGAGACGTTTGATGCTATTGAACAGCACAGCAGGATTTATTGGCGGCGGCAACATGGCAGAGGCGATTATCAAGGGCCTGATTGTTGGCGGTATGGCCCCGAGTGCTATTTTTGTTGCCGATCCGGTACAGGATCGACGGGCTCACCTTGCCTCAACCCTGCAGGTAAGAACCACTGACGACAATAGTGAAGTGGCCCAGGCATCAGACCTGATCATACTTGCAATCAAGCCGCAAATGGCAGCTAATGTGCTTTCCGGTCTTGAAAGCGTCATCAGTCCGCAAAAACTGGTGCTTTCGATTATGGCCGGCATCTCCACCACCTTTATTGAAGAATCGCTGCAGAGTGGAATCCGCGTGATAAGGGCCATGCCAAATACACCGGCTCTGGTACAATCAGCTGCCACGGCGCTTTGTGGAGGCAGACGGGCCACTGACGCCGACCTTGCACTGGCAAGGGAACTGTTTAGTCTGGTGGGGGTGGTGTATCAGGTGGGAGAACGACAGATGGATGCGGTAACCGGCGTCTCCGGCAGCGGTCCGGCCTATGTTTTTTCCTTTGTTGAAGCGTTGTCGGATGCCGGAGTAAAAAACGGCCTGCCCCGTGATGTGGCCACCGGTCTGGCGGTACAAACCGTGCTTGGGGCTGCGCAGCTTCTGCAACAGAGTGGCGAGCACCCGGCAGTGCAGCGGGACAAGGTCTGTTCCCCTGGGGGGACCACCATTGCTGCTCTGCACACCCTGGAAAACGGCAGACTGCATGGCCTGATTATGGATGCGGTTGATGCTGCGGTAAAGCGGTCAAAGGAGTTGGCAGGGATCAAGCTGCTGTAACCGTGCTGAACAGACCTGCAATGACAACGGGGGTGGCCGCTTGACGGACCACCCCCGTTTTTATGCATCCTGCTTCTTGTTCACCTGTTCATACAAAGCGATCTGTTCCTGCATGGAAAGCTGCTTCCGGCAACAATCTGTCCCGCGGCAGAGACTGCAGCGATCATCGGAACACCACTGGCAGAACCTGCAGTCCGGGCAGGGATGTTTTTTAGGGGGCGCATCTTCATGCATCGTCAGTAAGCCACATTCCTTTTGACTGCATTCCCCAGCATCAACTGTGCAAAGGCTTTTTCCTTGTCGGCATTTACCAGCAGATAACGGGGCAGAATCTGCAGTTTTTCTCTGCCGGTGGCATGACGGCGTTCAATGGAAAAGGTGCCGATAAAACCGGCCTCCTGGGCTTTTTTCAGCAGATGGTCGTCGTAGATTCCAAAAGGCCAGGCCAGCAGATCAATCGGCCCGCCTACCTCTTGCTCCAGCTTTTTACGGGACTTCAGCAACTGTTCCATCACCAGCTTGTCGTAGGCAGACGGCGCCAGCTTCTTCCGTTCACGCTTGAAGTTGGGATGCCAGTAGGTGTGTGACTGGATATCAAACAGGCCGGTCTTTTTCAACTCTCTCAGCTGATCCCAGGTCATGGCATATTTTGCATTGGATATGGCCGATGGATACACAAAAATCGTGACCGGATAGCGGTACTTGCGAATAATCGGTAGCATGTCGCTGTAGACGGTTTTGTGGGCATCATCTTCCACAATCACGACTGATTTACTAGCTGGAGCTAAACCCTTGCCCTGATACCACTGCACCAGTTGCCGTAACGGAATAACTTTATAGCCATTGTCATGCAGATACTTCATGTGAGCCTCAAAAACCGGTGTGGTGATGGTCATGCCATCGGCCACCGTTGGCCCGAAGCGATGGTAT
>CAXNJF010000102.1:0-6143 GCA_964202585.1 Trichlorobacter sp.
CGTACCTGTTCAACCATCTTTTTAAGTCGGCCATCACAAAAATGATTGATATCAGTACCAAAAAAATCATCGCACAGTTGCTTCAGAATCCCTGCGGCAACCGTATTGCAATGGGCAATCAGGCCACCTTCATCAATTCCCACCACCCCCACCGGCAGACTGCCCAGCATGGTCTGGGAAAATTCCAGCGCCCTGTTGCGCAGTTCCAGATCTTCAGTACGCTGCTGGACCTTTTCTTCAAGCACCAGATTGGCACGGCCCAGCTCTTCCAGTAGTTCACGGTTTTTCTTCAGCAAAAAATAACGTTCAAGGCAGTTATGGATCGTGACCCGTAGTTCTTCATCGTTCCAGGGCTTGGGAATAAACTTGTAGATATGCCCCTCATTAATGGCTGCTACAATCGCCCCGGCATCGGCATAACCGGAAAGTACGATCCGCACCGTATCGGGCCAGCGCTCATAGACCGACTTCAGGAACTCCACTCCGTTCATGACCGGCATCCGGTAGTCAGACACTACCACCTGAAAGCTGTTACCGGATTCCGCCATGATCTCAAGCCCTTCATCACCGGAACCGGCAGTTACGATCTCATAGTCATCATCCAGAAAAATCCGTTCCAGCGAGCGCAGCACATTACGTTCGTCATCAACACAGAGAATCCTGACCGGTACGTCATAGCTGTCCATTATTGGCTCCTTCTTCAAGTCTTAAAATCTTACCGCAGAGAAGCATGAGGAGCAGAGACACAGAGAAAATCTAAAAATTCTGTTTTTGTTATTCCCCTATTGTTTGGCTTTACTCCGCATCTCTGCAACTCCGCACCTCTACGTTAAGGTTTTTATAGCCCGTTGACCACCCGATGCACCCCATCCTTCACCATCTTTTCACCAAAATTTATCACTAACCCAAGTTTCAAATTCATAAGCCGGAGATACGTCAGCAATTGAGCCTCGAAAATAGAGTTATAGACAGAAACAGACTTAACCTCGACAATAACCTGGCCGTTAACCAACAGATCAAGCCGCAAAGGATAGGCAAGCTCTGTTCCCTTGTAGATAACCGGAACTTCAATCTGCCGTTCAATCTTGATGTTTCGTTTCATCAGCTCCCATGCAAGTGCTTCTTCGTAAAGCCCCTCAAGTAAACCAGGCCCACCAAGCGTCTTATGCACTTCAATTGCTGATGAAATAATAGCACCAGTCAGATCATTCAATTGCATCGTACAAAGCTCCTTACTGACAACCTTAACGCAGAGAGGCATGAGGGGCAGAGTCACAGAGAAAATCTAAAAATTCTGTTTTTGTTTTTACCCTGTTTTTTGGCTTTACTCCGCATCTCTGCAACTCCGCACCTCTGCGTTAAGGTTTTTTTATAGCACTATTTTTTGTAACACCTAAAAAGCATAAAAATTTAACGCAGAGAGGCATGAGGGGCAGAGTCACAGAGAAAATCTAAAATTCTGTTTTTGTTTTTCCCCTATTGTTTTGTTTTTCTCCGCATCTCTGCAACTCCGCACCTCTGCGTTAAGGTTTTTATTGCGCTTTCTCTACCGGCAGCCGCACCGTAAAGGTCGTCCCCTTGTCCGGCTCGCTGGCCACACTGATCTCGCCATGATGTTTGCGGATGATGTCGGCAGAGATGGACAATCCCAGCCCGGTCCCTTTTCCTGCCGGTTTGGTGGTAAAAAACGGTTCGAAGACCTTCGCCCGAACGTCTTCAGCCATCCCCTTGCCGTTATCGACAATCGAAACACATACCC
This sequence comes from Trichlorobacter sp., assembly GCA_964202585.1. GTDB lineage: Bacteria > Desulfobacterota > Desulfuromonadia > Geobacterales > Pseudopelobacteraceae > Trichlorobacter. The sequence goes on from CAXNJF010000102.1 coordinate 1,760, forward strand.
AGCCTGGCTCGGCCCATGTTTTAACCGTAATACTACCTTGCTTATCCATTGCCTGGGCTGCGTTTACCAGTAAATTAAGAAAAACCTGATTCAGCTGTTGCGGATTACAGACAACCTCGGGAATTTCCCCGAACTGACGTTCCAGGGTGGCAATATATTTCAGCTCGTTCCAGGCTATGTTTATGGTGGTTTCAAGACATTCGTTCAGATTGGCCAGGGCCTCTTCCGCCTGATCAACCCGGGAAAAGCTCTTCAGGTCCTGTACAATCCTCCGGACCCGGTTGGCGCCGTCCAGACTTTCGTGTATCAGTTCATTCACATCACTGATGATGTAATCCACCTTCAGTTTCTGGCGCAGCTGATCCAGCTCTTCAAGACCGGGATGGCCGGGGCAGGCATACAGAGAGCCCTGCAAGGCTGCAATGTAGGTATCAAGGCGCTCGGCATACTTGCCCAGCGAGGTCAGGTTGCTGGTAATAAACCCCATCGGGTTATTGATCTCATGGGCCACCCCGGCTGCCAGCTGGCCGATGGAAGCCATTTTTTCCTGCTGGATGATCTGGGCCTGCACCCCCTTCAGGGTGGCTTCCGACTTCTGATGTTCCGTAATGGTCTGCTGCAGTTCCTGCATCTTGGCTTCCAGCTTGTTAAATAATACTTCGTTGTAACTGCGCAACAGTTTCATCTCTTCATCAAGGTTTACGGCCTCAACAGGTGATTGTACCGCCTGTTTTTGCTCGGCCAGCACCTCTTCAACGGCACTACACAACAAATCTGGCGGAGACGGCTTTAGCAGATACCGGGAAGCGCCAAAACCCAGCCCCAACTGCTGATCCTCAGGGTTAATATAGTCGCCTGAATAAAGAATAATCGGTATCTGCTGCAGCGCTGTATCAGCCTTGAACCGGCGGCAGAGTTCAAATCCATCCATTACCGGCATCAGCACATCGGTAATAACCAGATCAGGCACAGACGTGCTGCGGGCCAGCTCAAGGGCGAGGGCGCCATTGGCAGCGCTCAGCACGTCATGCCCGCCCTGCTGCAGCATCAGTTCCAGCATACTGCGGCTAAAACCATCGTCATCAACTATCAGAATTCTGGCCATTGCTTCTCCTTGAAAGCCTTGAAAAGCTTATAAAACCCTACAGCAGAGGTGCAGGAGAGCAGAAATACAGAGAAAAAAAAGCATTTTGTTTTTTTTACCCTGTCTATCTACCTTGCTCTGCGTCTTTGCATCTCTCTTCTTACTCTGCGTTAAGATTTTGATCTTTAATAGGCAGCCGGACGGTAAAGGTGCTTCCTTCTCCCGGTACACTTGCAACGGTCAGCTCCCCGCCATGCTTCTTGATGATCTCATAGCTGATCGAAAGTCCCAAACCGGTCCCCTTGCCCACCTCCTTTGTGGTGAAAAACGGATCAAAGATCTTTCGTTGCAGCTCTTCCGTCATACCGCAACCGGTGTCGCTGACTGCAATGTACACGTATTCATGGTCAGCCCGTGTACTGACCGTTACCGTTCCCTGATACTGTTCTCCTTTGGCCTGGATCGCATGGGAAGCATTGACCAGCAGGTTGAGAAAAACCTGATTCAACTGCTGGGCATTGCAGAGCACCCTGGGCAGTTCACTGTAGTTACGCACCAGGTCAGCCACATATTTGATCTGGTTCCAGATGATCGTAATGGTACTATCAAGACACTGATTGATATCGGCCTGTTCCAGCACAGTACTGTCACTGCGGGAGAAGGTCTTCAGATCCTGCACAATCTTCAGTACCCGCTCTGTTCCCTCACCGCTTTCCTGCAATAACGCGCGAATATCCCGCCGCACATAATCCAGCTTCAGCTCTTTACGCAGCGTTGCCGCCTGCAGCAGCAGATCGTCATTACCGGCCTGCAGTAAAAGCTGTTCAACCGTAGCCAGATAGCGTTCAAACTTGTCAACATACTTGCCCAATGTCGAAAGATTGCTGTTAATAAACCCCATCGGATTGTTGATCTCATGGGCAATACCGGCGGCCAGCTGACCAATGGAGGCCAGTTTTTCATTGTGCAGCAACTGGGTCTGCAGTTCACGCAGTGACACCTCGGCCTGCCTGCGGGCGGTAATGTCACGGGAAACCCCCACTATCTCGGCTAAAAGCCCGTCAGCATCCAGTACAAAGGTTGCGGACACTTCCACCCAGATTGTGCTGCCATCCTTACAGGGCTGTTCCAGCTCAACCTGCCTGAACAGATTACTATGATCACCAAAGGCAATTTCGGCCAGCTTATCAGCAATTACCTGATGCACCAGTATACGGGAATCCGCTGTCAACGCTTCATCAACCGGCATGAGCAGCGCCTCTTCTGCCGTGTAACCGCGCATCTTGTATACAGAAGGGCTGATATAGTTAAACCAGCCTGTGTGGGGGTTCATGCTCCAGATCACATCACTGGTGTTTTCAGCAATCAGACGGTAGCTGGCCTCACTACTGCGTAGCTGCCGGTTGCTCTGCTCAAGCTCGTTTCTGATACGGCTCAGTTCAAGATGCAGCTTGATTCGTGCCAACAGTAACGGTTCCATGGTGGGTTTAGTCACAAAATCAACCACACCTCCGCTAAACCCCTTGACCTGACTTTCCAGATCACCGGCTGCGCTGATCATGATCACCGGAATCATGCTGGTCTCAGGCCTCTGTTTGAGCTGCTGCAACACCTCAAAGCCGCTGATGCCGGGCAGGTTGATATCAAGCAGGATCAGATCTGGCAGATTGGCAAAGGTGATTTCCAGCGCCTCTTCACCGGTCTCGGCAGGAAAGACGGTGTACCCGGCCCGGCTGATCTGAACCGTCATCAGCTTGAGAGCAGCCTTTGAGTCGTCAACCACCAGGACCTTGCTGCTATCTGTATCTGCTATAATATGTTCAGTCATGGCCTTGCTCTTCTTGTTCTGCGTTCATGTTTTTTGCTTCCAGCGGCAGCCGTATCGTAAAAGTGCTGCCCTTCCCCAGAACACTGTGTACCGTCAACTCACCACCATGTTTTTTAATCAGCTCATAACTGATTGAAAGCCCGAGCCCGGTTCCCTTGCCCACCTCTTTGGTGGTGTAGAAAGGCTCAAAGATCCGGCGCTGCAGCTCTTCAGTCATACCGCACCCGGAATCACTGATCGCCACATAACAGGCAGAGCTGTCTGCCCAGGTTTTTACCACAAGTTTTCCCAGCTGTTCCGGACCGAGGTCTGCTATGGCATGGACAGCATTTACCAGCAGATTCATGAACACTTGGCTGACCTGCTGGCTATTGCAATTCACCTTGGGCAGCACACCATAATCCCGCACCAGTTCAGCAACATATTTGATCTCGTTCCAGACCATATTGATAGTACGTTCCAGACACTGGTTGAGGTCTGTCGGATCACTCTGGCCGATATCCGTATGGGCAAACACCTTAAGATCCCTGACGATCCGCTTGACCCGATCCAGCCCTTCACTGCTTTCGGCCAGAAGTTGCCGGATATCCCGCTGCACGTAATCAAGTTTCAACTTTGCACGGGTAGCAACCACCAGTTCATGGTGCCGGGGATTATTTTCTTCCTGTACCAGCTGTTCAAGCAACGAAATATACTCGTCAAACTTGTTAACGTACTTGACCAGCACCTCAAAGTTGCCGCTGACAAAGCCCATCGGATTATTGATCTCGTGGGCAATACCGGCAGACAGTTGCCCGATGGAGGCCATCTTTTCATTCTGAAGGAAGCGGGCCTGTATTTCCCGCAGCTCGGTTTCAGCCAGTTTTTGTTCAGTGATATCGATGGTATAGCCTGCCAGCAGCCGTTTTTCTCCGCGCTGGATCGGAAACTTGAAGGTAAGGTACCTGCGCCCGTTCAATTCTTCTTCCAGACTCAGCACCGTATTGTTTGCCACCACACGCTGATCATCAGCAACAATTCTGTCGGCAAATTCAGGTGCAAACAGTTCATGCATGGTCTTGCCCCGCATCTGGCTACCCGGTATGCCGATCATCTCAACAAAATTCTCACTGGCCTGCAAAACCTGGCTTCCGGTGGGGGTTACCTCTTTAATAAAGGTAAAAATGGGAGAGTGGTGCATAAACAGATTGAACAGCTCAAGGGTTTCCTCCAGCGAGCGGGTCCGTTCCGCAACCTGTCGTTCCAGTTCCAAATTCATCCCCTCCAGCCTCTGCTGTGCTGCCCGCCGCAGCAGCACCTCTTCTTCAAGCATGCGCGATTTGAGCCTCAGCTCATCATGACTGAGCTGTAATGAGGTTGACATGCGGTTAAAGGACCGGGACAGGGTTGTAAGTTCATCACTGCCTGTTTCATCAATCTGCAGGCCAAGCTGATTGTCCGCCAATTGTCCGGCCCCCTGCTGGAGACGTTGC
>CAXNJF010000103.1:0-6120 GCA_964202585.1 Trichlorobacter sp.
GAGGCGGTGCGGCAGCGCAGATCAATCATGACCAACGACTACACTGCGCAGAATCTTTTCAAAAAAGGGTGTCCCGAAGGGCATGTCAATCTGACACGTCATCTGAACCTGCCGATCTTTCGTAACCAGAAAATTGTAGCGGTGGTTGGGGTGGGCAACAAGCTTTCTGACTATACCGGCGATGATGTGCGCCAGCTGGAGCTGTTTTTGAACGCTACCTGGAATATTGTGGAGCGGCGTAAGGCTCAGGATGAACTGCAGGTGGCCCGCAACGTGGCAGAAGAGTCAAGCCGGATGAAGTCAGAACTGCTGGCGAACCTGAGTCACGAACTGCGTACACCGCTCAACGGGATCATCGGCGGAGCCCAGCTGCTCCGGTATACGGAGTTGACCGGAGAGCAGAAAGACTATCTGCAGATGATTGACGAATCCTCTGTCAATGAGCTGAATCTGATCAATAACCTGCTGGAACTGGTCAGGATGGAGTCGGAAGGGGTGCAGGTGGAACATGCGCAGTTTTCTCTACGCCGCTGTATTGACGATGCGGTACAGGCCTATGAAGGAATAGCGCGTACAAAAGGGCTGGTGATCTATCAGGATTTGCCCTGTGACCTGCCGACGGATGTGGTTGGGGACAAGGTGCGGATATTGCAGATTCTGCACAGTCTGCTGGGGAATGCGATCAAGTTTACCGATCAGGGGACCGTGACGATCAGACTGGGCTGTCAGCATGATGAAACCGGTAGGCTATTGGTCTGTTTCAGTGTTATTGATACCGGGATAGGGATTGAGCCGGACAAGCTGGACAGAATTTTTGAGCAGTTCTTTCAGCTGGATATGTCCAATACCCGCAGATTTGGGGGGCTGGGGCTGGGACTGGCCATCTGCAGCCGTCTGGCAACCGTCCTGGGTGGCCGTATCCGCGTTGAAAGCCGGCCTGGCAGCGGCAGCAGTTTTCATCTTGAACTGCCGCTCGATCAGGTATCGGCAGCAGCACCGTTTACGCTGCAACGTCATCTGACCATCCTGTTGGCAGAGGATGACCTGCTGTCCTCAAAAACAACTGCGATCCTGCTTGGCAAGCTGGGGCATCGGGTAATAATTGCGCAAAATGGCAGGGAAGCGGTTGAAACATGGCAACGGACACAGCCTGACCTTGTTCTGATGGATATCCAGATGCCGGTCATGACCGGTTTTGAGGCGCTGCAGCAGATTCGTCTCTTTGAGCAGGAGCAGGGCAGGACACGGACGCCGGTGGCTGCCCAGACCGCCTATACCCGTTGGGACTGTCAGGAGTCTGCTTATAGCAGCCAGTTTGACGGTTTTATCGCCAAGCCGGTCAAAAAGGATGCCCTTGAAGCGCTGATAGCAAGGTACTGCTGATCCTGATATGACGTAACGTTTTGATCTACGTGAGATATGACAATGAACAGGGTGGATACAACTATGGATAGTGATACAACGCCTGCAAGCGGTGATGCCGTTACAGTAGCCGCTCCTGGTGAAGCTGGTCAACCTGCCGAACCTGTTGAGGAGAGCAGGCCGGAGCTTCCTGACCAGGCAGCCGGTGCTCAAGATGCTGATGCTCCTGCTCCTGATGATGGCACTGATGTCGCTGCTGTTGAGGCTGAAGCTGAAGATCCTGAAGAGTTGTCTGACTCTGCTGTTAACGCATTGGCGGCATTAAGGGAAGTTGCTGCTGTCAGCGATGATCCGGATGCCATGCCCCTTGAAGTCCCGGTCGTTTCAGTTGCTGTTGAGGACGCAGGCCACTGGAGCCTTGCCGCTGCGGCAGCTGCAGAAGAGTTGAAAGCCGGGCTGGCCGGTCTGACGGAGCGTTTTGAGCAGTCAACGCAAAAGGTTGAAGAGCTGACCGGGAAGGTTGCTCTGCTTTCTGCAGCAGTATCCGGTATGACAACGGATATTGCCGGGTTGTCAGAAGAAACCGGGCAGGTGGTCAGCTGGACAGAGAACACCAGGGTGGTCAGCGTTGCATCTAAGATTTTTTTGTCGCTGTCTTTGCTGGTGTTACTTCTGCTGCTGGGCGGAATGTCGTATCTGGCGATTCAGCTCATGCAGACACAGCACCGTCAGAATGCTGCAGATAAGGCCGTGTCCGGTGTACTGAAGCTTGAGCAAAAGCGGTTGTCTGATTACGATAAGCATTTTGCTGATCTGGTGGGGGCCGAGATTAAAAAAGAGCGGGCCAGCAGCAGCCAGGCGATTGTGCAAGACAAGCTGAACCGTCTGAGAAACGGACTTGCCGAGCAACGGCTCTATCGTAAAAATAATGGTGACTGGTTTGTTGAAGCCAATAAACGAGAAGAGGTTGTGACTGACCCTGAGCTGATCGAGCTGCTGAACCAGGCCTTTGCCAAGGCAGGCAGGGCGTTGACCACCACGTATCTTGTGCCGCCACACAAGGCGGTCTCGGTCCTGCGCCCCAATGGGCATGGCGGGACTGATATTGTGGTGACAAAGGATGTTGTTCCCTGAACATCTGCCGCGTCTGGTGCGGCAGAATAGTGGTGTCCGGGGGTATTTTTTACCTGAATTAGGGGGATCACCCTATTGTATCGTGGCCATCAAAGGGAGTATGGTGTGTCAACTTTCTTTTACGAGGTGTGAAGCGTGGTAACTGTGCTGACAGAACTGTTCAATCTTGCCAGGCTTCAGGAGTTGTTGGACAGCTTTTACACCGTTACCGGGGTTTCCGTCGCAATCATCGACACGAACGGGACAGTGCTGGTCTCCAGCACCAGGCCGGCGCTCTGTTCACAATTTTATGATGCCTTCCCCGAATCTGCTAATAGCTGCCGTCTGAGCAGAGCCTTTCTTCAGGATGAAATTTTTGAGAATCAGCCGGTCATAAACCTGTGTCCCCATGGCTTACTGGATGCTGCGGAACCGATCATCATTAACAATGAACGTCTGGGAGCATTGCTGATCGGTCAGGTTTTTGCCGAACAGCCTGATCTTGATTTTTACCGGCGGGAGGCAGAACGCTACGGGTTTGATCTTGCTGAATTTTTGCAGGTCCTTTCTGCTGTGCCGGTTATCAGCAGAGTGCAGTTTGAGAAGGTTCTCGGATTGATGTCAAGCCTGACCAAAATGTTTGCTGAACAGGGACTGGCCAGGCTCACGGCTCAACAGAGTGAGCAGAATACCAGGCAACATGCTGAACGATCCATCAAGGATATCCGGCGTCAGAAAGCCCAGCTGAAGATGTACGGAATGGATAACCCCGGCTGTACCGAACTGTTGGATACGGCACTGGAAGAGGCCCTGACTCTTTCTGACAGCACGATCGGCTATATCTATAGCTATGATGAAGAATCCCGGCTGCTTACCCTCTACGCCTGGTCAGGGTCAGCCATGCAGGCAGGTACAATCGATAACAAACAGGCCATCTATGAACTGGATAAAACCGGGTTGATGGGTGAGGCGGTACGCCAGCGCAAGCCGGTTGTCACCAATGACTATACTGCTGAAAATCATTTGAAAACAGGGCTCCCCGAAGGGTATGTGCAGATGCATCGGCATTTGAATCTGCCGATCTTGCGCAACGGCAGGATTATTGCGGTGGTGGGGGTGGGTAACAAGCCGGATGACTACACCGATAATGATGTCCGTCAGTTGCAGCTGTTTATGGACGGGGTCTGGAATATTGTTGAACGCCGCAAGGCTGAAGACGAACTGAGGGCAGCCAAGGAGCTGGCAGAAGCATCCAGCCGGATGAAGACTGAGCTGATGTCTAACCTGAGCCACGAACTGCGCACGCCGCTGAACGGTGTGATTGGTGGTCTTCAGCTGTTACGTTTTACCGAATTGTCTGCAGAGCAGGACGAATTTTTGGGGATGGTTGAAGAGGCCGCTGCCAATGAGCTGACTTTGGTGAATAACCTGCTTGAGCTGGTCAGGCTGGAGTCTGATGGCGTTCAACTGGAGCATGCGCCGTTTTCCCTGCGGCAGTGCAGTGATGAGGTGGTGCAAGCGCATGAAAGCGCTGCACGGCAAAAAGGGCTTGCAATACTGCAGGAGCTTCCGGCGGATCTTCCTGCAGAACTGGTGGGGGATAAGGTACGGATTCGCCAGATCCTGCACAGCCTGATCGGTAATGCCATCAAATTTACCGAGCAGGGCACGGTAACCGTCAGTATTTCCGTTGAAGAAGGTGAAAACGGGATTATGCTGACCAGGTTCAGTGTGGTTGATACCGGTATCGGCATAGAGCCGGACAAGCTGGCTGGAATCTTTGAGCTGTTCATTCAGTCTGATATGTCCAACACCCGCAGGTTTGGCGGGCTGGGGCTGGGCTTAACCATCTGTAATCGTCTGGCTGCTGCGATGGGAGGCTGTATCCAGGTTGAAAGCCTGCCGGGGAGCGGCAGCAGTTTTTCCCTGGAACTGCCCCTGGAACGTGTGGCGACCAGCCTGCCCGATGGAACGGCAGTCTCTGAACTGTTGATCCTGCTGGTGGAGGATGACTACTTAAGTTCCCTTACGTCGGAAAAACTGCTGCGCAAGCTGGGGCACAATGTGATAACTGCGGGTGATGGCAATGATGCGGTTGAAAAATGGAAGCGAAAGAATTTTGATCTGATTCTGATGGATATCCAGATGCCGGTTATGAGCGGATTTGAAGCGATGCAGCAGATCCGCGGTCTTGAACAGGAACTGGGCAGGCAGCGTACTCCGATTGTGGCCCAGACCGCATACGCCCACTGGAATTATCGTGAATCCCTTTTGAGTGGCGGGTTTGATGGCTTTATCGCAAAGCCGTTAATGCGTGAAGAGCTTGCGTCGATTATTGCCGGGGTCTGTTCCAGGTAATAGAGAGAGAAAATTCTGATGTATCCAGCCAGTAGTGTATGCGCTTTTCATTAAGCATCCTGCTCATAAAAAATGCATTAAATCATCTTCACTAGGGTGATCACCCTATTTACATCCCCTCTGATTACATGCTAAGTGATTGCAGGCTGTACATTAACGTAGCGTTAATGTACTTTGCAGCATCTGTTCCAGCACAAAAACACACCAGCTGAATGCCGGTTAACATAGTAACTTCGCTTGTTTTTCATGTAACACAATCAGTTCCATCCATTACGGATTAAACGGGGCAGCCATGACTATCAAGACGAAACTTGCCATTAATATCATCATTGTATTGGCCATTGTGGCGGCAGTGGTGGCAACCAGCATTTCCGGTATGAGTTTTGTAAATGGCAAACTCACCTATCTGACCCAAAAGAGTACCCCCTACCAGATGCGAACCCTTGAGTTTCAACGTGAAATTCAGGGCGTTACCGCCAGCCTTTTCAAGATAAACACCGCCGCAACGCAGCAGGAACTGCAAAGCTACAAGACAGAATCGGAAAAAGCTCTGGCAGAGGTAAAGGAAACCCAGGAACAGCTCGAAAAACTGACTGCCGGTGGTGCGAAACTTGATACGCATGAATCGCTCCGCACGGTTGCCGTTGACCTGTTTGATATTTCTGCCAGCAAGTTGAAGGCGCAGGAGGATGCGGTAAAGGCAGCCGATGAACTGAACCGGAAGATGACGGAAGCCACGGGTAAACTGCGGCAACTTGACGGCAAAATCAGGGCGTTACAGGGAAACCGCACCGGTGCCTTCAGTACCGCTCTGCGTGAGTCAAACCAGATTTCAAGCCGCTTACGTAATGTTGAGGCTGTCCGCCTGATGCTGAAAGATCTGCAACTGGCAGTGAACGATGTACAAAATGCACAACGGCGTCCGGCATTGCTGATCGCACGGGGGAAAGTGAATGCCAGTATCAGCAAGCTCAACCAGAATGAACATCTGAAAAGCATGAAGGGGGGCGGCGCTGCCCTGGTCAAGGAGCTGGCTGAGCGTATAGATCAGCTCCAGAAGGAGCAGGGCGTCTGGCTGACCCAGAAGGACGAGGCTACCAAAAGCAAGCTGGACACGCTGGGCAGGGAAATAAACGAAAAGTTGGGAAATTTTTCTCTGGCTATTGAACAGGATGTGATTTCTGCCAACGAAAAGCATGAGAGTGAGTCAGTCCGTCAAGGCGCCATGTTCGGGCAATCCAATCAGGCCAACAGTATCCTGATCGCCAATTCCGAACTGATGAGCCA
>CAXNJF010000104.1:0-6113 GCA_964202585.1 Trichlorobacter sp.
ACCCCCTGAGCTGAAAGAGCTGCTGGCAGACTTGAAGAAGCAGGGAATCAGGGTTGAGATCTGCAGCGTGGCCTTGCGCGTTTTCAAGGTTGATCGCACACAACTTGTCCCGGACGTTATTCCTGTGGGCAACATCCTGACCTCGCAGATTGCGATGCAGAACAAGGGCTATGCCCTGATCACCCTTAACTGACGGACTCCTTCCATGGCACGCTGCTCAAACTGTCAAGCCCCCCTTCCTCCCGGTTCACTGCTCTGCGAATACTGCGGTAATCGCACCGACATTGACCTGAAAGGGATCCATTACAACACCACCCATGAAAACGAGATGCCGCGCATCTGCCCACGCTGCAATGTCCGGCTGAAGACCCTCGACCTGAAGCTGAACGGCAGATTCCTGATTGACCGCTGCGATCAATGTCTGGGCATTTTCTTTGACCCGGGCGAACTTGAATTCCTGCTGGAGGCAACGGTCAAAAACATCGCCGGCATAGACCGGGCAGGGCTTGAAGCGATCAACGAGAAAAGAGAGCCGAACCAGTACCCGGTCTCCTACATCAAATGTCCGGTCTGTACGCAGCTGATGCACCGGATCAACTTTGGGGCTAAAAGCGGCGTGATTGTCGATCGTTGTAAAGAGCACGGCATCTGGCTGGACGGTGGAGAGCTGCGGCAACTGCTTGAGTGGATGAAGCTGGGGGGGCAGTTGCTGGAGCAGGAACGGCAGCAGCAAAAGCAGAAAGAGGCCGAGCAACGGGAAAAAGAGGAGCGTCAGAAACTGAAAGGCTGGGACGAAGAGCCGTCGCCCTTTGGCAGCTACAGCGATACGTTGCGCAACTCCGATCCCGATCTGTTCAAGATTATTGCAAAAGCGATCCGTATTCTCTTCTAAACGCCCTGTGAGTAGCGAAGGATGCAGGTAAAAAAAGAGGGTTCTTGCTTGCAGTTTGCCAATGTTCTGCTATCAGGTAACAAAACCGTTATGACAAGGGTAGTTAACCATGAAATACAGAACTGTAGTACTGATACTGCTGCTGGCGCTTTGCTTCCTTGCCGAAGGGCTGCTGCCGTTTTCCCGGCAGTCATATGCTGACGTTTCAGGCAGTATTGTACTGACCTCTGAGGAACGTGAGTGGCTGAAAAACCATCCTGTTTTACGACTTGCTCCAGATCCTGATTTCAAGCCGATTGAATATTTTGACGAATCCGGAAACTACCAGGGGATTGCCGCAGAAAACATCCGCCTGCTGGAGCAGAAGCTCGGCATCAGGATTACTGTTTCCCGCCATAAAAACTGGGATGAAGTGTTAACGGCGTTCAGGTCGGGTGAGATCGAGATGTTGGGAGCTGTAGTGCCCACCCCTGCACGTGAACATTTCATGCTGTTCAGCGATCCTCTTTTTGATGTTCCGGGTGGCATTTTTGTCCGCAAAGAGCACGAAGGACGCAATCTCTCATTGAGTGATCTTAAGGGAATGCGTGTATCGGTGGTATCCAACTACACGGCCCATGACATTCTGCGCACCAGAAATCCGAAATTGATTCTTGATGTGGTACCCACAACGCAGGCAGGTCTGCAGAAGCTCTCTTTCGGGATGAGTGACGCTTTTGTGGAGAACGTTGCCACAGCCGCTTACTATCTCCAGGAATCAGCCATTACCAATATCCGGCTGGTAGGCAGCACTGACTTCAACTATCGCTGGGCCATAGGTGTGCGCAAGGATCTGCCGATGCTGCAGCAGATACTGAACAAGGGACTGAAGCAGATATCCGGGCAGGAAAGGCGCCAGGCTTCCAACAAATGGATCCCGGTGGTACAGCCAGGTCTGCACATAAGCAAAACGGCCATAGCTGTCACAATCGCTGTATGTGCACTGCTCGTTACTGTAGTAGTCGTCATCTGGAACCGTTCTCTGTCTCGGGAAATCTCGGAACGTAAACGGGCGGAAGCCGCGCTTGAAGAGATGAACCGCACCCTGGAACATCGGGTTTCGGAAGAAGTTGAACAGAACAGGGAAAAGGATCGGCTGATCTTTCAGCAGGCCCGTCAGGCTGCCATGGGAGAGATGCTGCACAGCATTGCCCACCAATGGCGACAACCACTCAACAATATAGCTATTTATGTCCAAACGCTTGAGCTGTTGCACCGTGATGGCACGCTGACAGACGAACAGCTGCACAAAGATGTCCGTACGATCATGGACCTGATCATGTACATGTCCAACACCATCGATGATTTTCGCTCTTTTTTCAGGCATGACAAGAAGTCATATCGCTTTAAGGTGGCGGATCAGATTCGTCAGGCCCTCAGATATGTTTCATCAAGGCTGGAACAGGCCGGTATCGTCTCTGAAGTTGATGTACGCAACGAGATCGAGATTGAGAGTAATCCATCCGAATATACCCAGGTGCTGTTGAACATTCTTAACAACGCGGTGGATGCGTTACAGGCTGCCCGACCACCCCATGCGCTGATCAGGATAACGGTTGACATTGCTGACGGACGTTCGGTGGTCACCATCAGTGATACGGGGGGTGGCATACCGGAAGAGTTCCTGCCACGCATCTTTGACCCCTATTTTACGACCAAGCCGGTAGGTGCCGGAACCGGCATCGGTCTGTACATGGCCAAGGTGATCGTGGAGAAGAATCTGGGGGGCAGACTTTCGGCCTGCAACACTGCAGAAGGGGCCCTGTTGAGGGTAGAGGTGTAACGCCGGACAGGCATCCAACCGGTTTCCAGCTGCTGGCCTGTTTAGCTTAAACCAACCTTGCCCACCGGTGACATATAGATCACAAACTCATCATTGCCATCCGCACCAATCAGCTGATCAGCACGATCCTGATCATAGGCAGCGATGGCACAGGTGCCGCAACCGATCGCCTCACAGGCCAGATACAGGTTCTGGCACACATGACCAGCATCAAGAGCGATCACCTTGGCCGATGCCTCGGCATAACGCCACTCGGTGCGGGCCGGAATTGCACTCCAGATAAAGGTCACGGCGGCCTGACCGGCAAAACGCTGTCCCCGTGCGGCAGCAGTAATCAGTTGCGCCGGATCTTCAGGAGAGTGTTCCAGTACCAAAGCATGTTCAAGGGGCAGAAAGCGGTAGATGCCGGGGGTAAGCCCTTCCACCCGCAGCACAACAAGGTAGGTTTCAAAAGGGTGACGACAGCCTGCCGAGGGGACGGTGCGCAACACCGCTGTCTCATGCAGCTGTTTACGCACCCCCTGACTGCTCCAGAGCAGAAATGAAAGTTCAGTCTGGCTGAGCGGCGTTTCCACAAAACGGCGATGGCTTTCACGCCGTGCAATCGCCTCAACCAGAGTACAGGCAGGAAACTGCCAGGTATTTCTGTCAGGCAACATGATTACCGACGCCTCCTCCAGCACCGGCTTTTGAACCGGCGGAGGCGCCTTCCCCTGTGACTGCGGGGTATGCCACCAGTCCACCAGATCACGAATACGGTCTGTCAGAAACCAACGTCCTTCCTGAACTGAAATCCGTTTATATGCCATACACGTCCAGACCTCCTGTACCGTTCTGCAGACGATACTGTTCCGACAGCTGTGGTGCTGACCGCCCACGGCGTAACGCCTGCGGCGGACGCATCTGCGACAGAAAAAGCTGTTCAAGCCGCTCTGCTGTCTCCATCTGTCCGGTACAGCGCAGAATCTCAATCACACATTCTGCGGTGCAGAGCCCCGACTCCTTCTGATTCTTCCGCAGGTTATAGCGTGACGAGATTCCCGGTTTGAGGCTTATCCGCCGCACCTGCTGCAGATACGGGCTGCGCTGGTGAATCTTGCGGGCCTCATGCCAGGTACTGTCAATAATGATACAGTGCCGGATACCGGTCAGGTCGTCAGGCTGTTCATCCGCACCACCGGGATAGACCAGTGCCACCCCGCCCGCCTCGATCTCCCGGATAAGCCCGGCAGGTGGGGTGAGCCGGTCCCAACATACCTGCTCGGCCGCATCACACAGTACCTCCAGCACCATCCGGCCGGTATTTGACTTCTTCGGGATTTCCTTGAAATGGGTCAACAGAGTTATTTTCAAACTGCAGCAGCTCCTGTTTTCATCAGGTTTATTTTCCACTATACTACCACACCATGTATCAGATCCTCTATAAGGAAGGTTTTCCCATGCCGGTTTACGAAGTCAAACACCCCTTGATCCAGCACAAACTGGGCCTGATGCGTAAGGCTGAGCTCAGTACCAAACAATTTCGTGAACTTGCATCTGAAGTGGCACGTCTGCTCACCTACGAGTCAACCAAAGATCTTGAAACCGAGACGATCACCGTTGACGGCTGGGCCGGTCCGGTTCAGGTGCAGCAGATCAAGGGCAAAAAAATTACCGTGGTGCCGATTCTGAGGGCCGGTCTGGGGATGATGGACGGAGTGCTTGACATGATTCCCAGCGCCAAGGTCAGTGTGGTAGGACTCTACCGCAATGAAGAGACCCTTGAGCCGGTGGCGTACTATGAAAAATTCACCTCCGATATGGACGAACGGACCGCGCTGATCATCGACCCGATGCTGGCCACCGGCGGGTCTTTGCTGGCCACCATCGCAATGCTGAAAAAGTCCGGCTGCAAGCAGATCAAAGGGCTCTTTCTGGTGGCAGTGCCGGAAGGGATCAAGCGGGTCATTGAAGCGCATCCCGATGTTGAGCTCTATATTGCAGCCATTGATGAACGCCTGAACGACAAGGGCTACATCCTTCCCGGTCTCGGCGATGCCGGGGACAAAATCTTCGGGACAAAATAGGAGCAAGAAACCATGTCTACAACCACTGAACCGGTCTGGCGCACCGCCTTATCCGGCGCGCAGATTCTCTTTGTTGCCTTTGGGGCTACGGTTCTCGTACCGCTCCTGACCGGTCTTAACCCCAGTCTGGCTCTGCTGGGGGCTGGTATCGGTACCCTCATTTTCCAGATCTGCACCAGGCGCCAGGTCCCGATTTACCTCGGTTCCTCCTTCGCCTTTATCGCACCGGTAATCTACTCGGTCAAGACCTGGGGAATGCCCGCAACCATGGGGGCTCTGGCGGCTGCCAGCTTCTTCTATTACCTTGCTGCCGGTCTGGTCAAATGGCGGGGGGTCGGCTTTATCCACCGCCTGCTGCCGCCGGTGGTCATTGGACCGGTGGTGATGGTCATCGGACTTGGGCTGGCCCAGGTTGCCATCAGTATGGCCACCGGCAAGGCCGGTGAAACCCAGGTGATCCCCTATGGCACCGCTTTAAGCGTTGCAGCAATAGCACTGACTGCCACCATGCTGACCGCCATCCATGCCCGCGGCCTGCTCAAACTGGTGCCGATCCTGGTGGGGGTGGCAGTGGGCTATGTGGCATCACTCTTCGCAGGACTGGTAGACTTCAGTAAAGTAATCAACGCCCCCTGGCTGACAATCCCTGAATTCGGACACCCCAGCTTCAATCTGGCAGCAATTCTGTTCATGATCCCGGTAGCAATCGCACCGATTGTCGAGCATGTCGGCGGCATTCTCGCCATCGGCTCGGTGGTGGGGAAGGATTATACCGATCGGCCCGGCCTTCACCGCACCTTGCTGGGAGACGGCCTGGCGGTCAACATCGTCGGCCTGTTCGGCGGACCGCCAGTCACCACCTATGGCGAGGTCACCGGTGCACTGATGCTGACCCGCAACTTCAATCCGGTGGTGATGACCTGGGCAGCCTGCTTTGCCATCATGATGGCCTTTGTGGGAAAATTCAGCGCATTGCTGCAGTCAATACCGATGCCGGTCATGGGGGGAATCATGGTTCTGCTGTTCGGCTCCATCGCCGGAATCGGCCTCAAGACTATTATTGATGGCAAGGTTGACCTGATGCTGCCCCGCAACCTTTGCGTGGTTTCGGTCACCCTGGTAACCGGCATCGGCGGTCTGGGAGTCACCATCGGCGGTTTCAGTCTGCAGGGGATCAGCCTTTGCGGTGTTTTGGCCGTACTGCTCAACCAGATTCTGCCCCGTGGTCAACAGCAGACAGCTGAAGCGGAACTTGTTTAATGCCAAACCGTACCGTCAAAACTACGCGCAGCTGCCAGGACGCCCCGTCCGGTCAGCTGCTGCTGGGCATCCG
>CAXNJF010000105.1:0-6064 GCA_964202585.1 Trichlorobacter sp.
GACGTGATCGGGCGCCTGGGGGTGAACGGTCTGACCATCCATGAAGTTGCGCTGGCTGCCACCATGAGCGAGGCAAACATCTACCGCCATTTCAAGAACAAGCAGGATGTGATCAGGGCTGTGGTTGAGTTTATCGGCGGTCAGGTCACCAGCCGGGCAGCACAGTTGGCTGGTTCAAGCGGCAAGCCGTTGGATAAGCTGGAGAAAGTAATCCTGGCCCATACCGGGATGATTGCAAAAAATCCCGGTATCCCACGGCTTTTGTTTTCTGATGGCGGTATGGTCACTGGCGGGAAGATAGCCCAGATCATGAATAGCCGAATAGAAGGATTTCTGGCTACCCTGACCGGGCTGATCGAGGCTGCCAGTGCTGAAGGAGCGCTGCGTGAAGGGGTGTCCGCACGGGAAACCGCTACCAGCATTGTTGGTATTATCCAGTTCTGTGTACTACGCTGGATCGGAAGCCAGGCCGAGGGCAGGCTGGTGGATGAGGTGACGCTGTTGTGGAATAACTTCAGGCGACTGCTGGAGCGTTAAAAAACAGCATATATTTTTTATCTGTCATGTGAATACATATTCACACCATAAAGGGAGTCGGATTATGCAACGTTTTGACTGCTGCCTGATAGCCGCTACTGTTGTGCTGGTGCTTGCAGTACCCCTACAGTCGTCTGCCAGCCCGTTAAGTCTCCGTGAGGCGGTCAGCCGAGCGGTAGCCAATAACCCGAGCCTGGCAGAGGCGCGCATAGCGGTGACCGTGGCTGAGAAGCAGCTGGAAGGGGCTGTCGGCAGACATTATCCCCGCCTAAGCCTTGAAGCATCAATTACGAAACGGTCTGAATCCACCGCCTTTGTCCCGGCCCAAAGCGCTACCATTGCGCCACGTTTCAGTGACAGTTACGCCTTTCTGGGGCCGGTGCTGACCCTGCCGATCTATAAGGGCGGACAGACCCGGACCGGGGTGCAACTGGCTGAACTACGTCACTCCATGCAGCAGGACAGTGCCGTTATCACCCGTAACGAACTGATCGCCAACACCGTGGCCACCTATCATAAGTGCCTGCAGTTGCAGGTGCTGGTTGAAGCATCAGGGCAGGCGGTACAGGCCCTGGCAGAACAGCAGAAGAATGCGCGGCTGCTGTTTGAACTGGGCCGGATTGCACGGGTGGACCTGCTGAAGGTTGAGGTGCAGGGGGTGAATGAGGAGCAGCGTCTGCTGGCTCTGCAGGAAGGGGTAAAGAATGCCATGAGCAGCTTGCGGGCGTTAATGGGAGAAGTGCTGGAACAGGATACTGACCCGTTACAGCTTTCTGACCGGCTTGGCCAGGCAGCCCAAAAAACCGACTTTAAGGCCGGACTGGCACTGGCGAGGAGCAAGCCAAAATTTCAGATTATTGCCAAAGCAGTTGATGATGCTGCCTTGAACCGCCGTCTTGCCCTGGGCAAACTACTCCCCTCGCTGACTGCCACAGCCGGCTACCAGCAGCAGGTTGGATTTAATCCCCACTACAGCGACGGCATCTGGTATCTGGGTGCCTCATTATCGCTGCCTGTTTTTGACCGCAGCAGCTATGCGGATCTCTCACGGGAGCGGTTGCAGCAGCAGCGTGCTGAACAGAAACTGCGGGCAGCAGATAACCAGCTGCGGCTCGACCTGCAACGGGCCTCGGCATCGCTGGTGGAAAGCAGCAAAAGAATTGCGGCAACCGCAAAGGCGGTGGAGCAATCCCGCGAATCGTTCAGGATAGAACAAGAAAAATATGGCCAGGGGGTTGGCATCATGGCCGACCTGCTCCTGGCCCAGTCAGCCGAGGCCCAGGCCGTGGCCAACAACACCCAGGCGCTGTTTGACTACACCATTGCACAACTTGAGTGGCATAAAGCCAGTGGTGATATGGAGGTATACCTGCGATGAAACGCAAGCTGATGATCTTGGTGATAGTGCTGCTGGTCGTGGTGGCCCTGCTGCTGGTGAAAAAGAAGAAACAGAGTCTGGCAAGCCTGGCCAAGCCAGCGTTGGTCGCACCGGTGGTGGAAACCGGCAGCGTGCGTCAGGGAGAACTTGTGGTGAGACGAACCTATCTGGGGAGGCTTGAGGCTCAGACCAAAGCGGATCTGTCAGCCAGGATCACCGGGCATATCCTGAGCATCAGCAAGCGGGAAGGGGATCTGATAACTGCCGGTGAGCTGGTGATTACCCTGGACAACCGCGAGCTGCTGGAGCGGAGTCAGTCGGTGCAGTCGGAAGTACTAGCGGCAAAACAACGGTTAGCCGCAGCCCACAGCGCCCTTGAGACCCAGCAGGCGATCTATGGTCGTGATGAAAAACTGTTTAATGCCGGGGCCATATCCCGTGAAGCGCTGGAGCGCTCAAAAACCGCTCTTGACACTGCACGGTCCACGATGCAGGCCACAGAGGAAGGGATCAAAGGGATCGGCAGGCAGGTGGCTGCAGCTCAAACCCAGGCCGGGTATGGCCGGGTGACTGCCCCGTTCAGCGGCGTTGTGACCAGGCGCATGATGGAGCCGGGAGATCTGGCAGTGCCGGGTAAGCCTATTCTGACTATTGAGCAACAAGGGGCCTGCAAGGTGCTGGTACAGGTGCCGCAAGAGGCATTAAGCAGTCTGAAAAAAGGTGACAGGGCGTATTTGAAGCAGGCTGGAAGTCAACCCCTGACTGCTGCAGTCAGCCGGATTTATCCTGCTGTGGGGGCAAACATGCTGGCCGGTCTGGAGATCGGTCTGGCAGAGCCGCCCTTTGGCCTGCCAACCGGCGCTTCACTGACCGTAGAGCTGGCCGGGAGCAGGGTGAACGGATTTCTGGTTCCGGAACAGGCTCTGATTCGTACCGGCGTTGCTACCGAGCTACGGGTGATCAATGGCGGTCAGGTGCAGGTCCGCCAGATAACTCTGCTGGGTGTACAGGATGGCACTGCTGTCGTGCAGGGCGGAGTTAAGGAGGGTGATACCGTTGCTGTTGGCCAGGAGAGCCGCCTGCGAACCCTGGCAGAGGGAATGCGGGTAACTGCTGTTACAGGGACACAGCCATGACCATGATGGAACGGATACTGGCCCGTCCACACCTGGTGCTGGCCACGGTGCTGCTGCTATCGGTGGTGGGTATAATCGGCTACTTCAAGATGCCGTTTAATCTGTTTCCTGATTCGGAACGGCCCCAGATTACAGTGGTTACGGTTCAACCGGGAGGGGCCGCTGCTGATCTGGAAAACGACATCAGCCGTTTGATTGAAAAAGAGCTGGCAAGCCTTGATCTGGTCCGCAAGGTAACCAGTACCACCAAGGATGAGGTTTCGGTAGTCAGCGCAGAGTTTGAGTACGAAAAGGGGCTGGATGCGGCTGCCACCGATGTGGTCAATGCCCTGGGCAGAATCACAGCCAGGCTGCCCCGTGAGGCCCGTCCGCCACAGCTGTTCAAGATCAGCCAGGCTACCCAGCCGGTGATGACCCTGGCCCTATCTCCGGCCAACGGCTCAGGCATGCCGCTGTCCCAGATCCGGCAACTGGCTGAAAACCGGATCAGGGAAGAGCTGTTGCGAGACCCGCAGATTGCCAATCTGGAGCTGTTCGGTGCTCACCAGCCCGAACTGGCGGTAACGATCGACCCGCAGCGGATGAACCGATTCGGTATCGCCATCAGTGAGGTGTTGGGGGCGCTGGCGGCCCAGAACCAGAATATCCCCCAGGGGATGGTGATCCGTCAGGAAGGGCAGTACTTGGTCAAAACTGATGGTGCGGTGCAGCGGCCTGATCAGCTGCTTGAACTGGTGGTGGGACGCAAGCAGGGCGGCATCATCCACCTGCGTGATATAGCCACTGTAGCCGTCGGGGTGCAGGAGCCCCAGTCGGCTTACCACGGTAACGGCAAAGAGGCGATCGGACTTAACATCATGCGTGGCCAGACCGGCCATACCCTGGATACGATCCATGCTGTAGAACGGCTGTTGCCCGGTCTGCGCAGTCAGTACCCCGGCATCAGCTTTGAGGTCAGCTACAGCCAGAAAGACCTGGTGGAACGTAGTGTAGACAACATGCTGGAGGCGCTGCGGGATGCCATCATCATCACCGTGCTGGTAATCTTCCTGTTTCTGGGCAATCTGCGCACCATGCTGCTGGTGGCGATCTCGATTCCGTTCAGCTACCTTCTGACCTTTGCCTGCATGTGGGTCTTCGGTTTTGAGTTCCATATGATCACCCTGACCGGCGTAATCCTGGCCGTGGGGATGCTGACCGATGACAGTATCGTGGTGATCGAGAATATCGAGCGCCATTACCGCGAATCGGGCAAGCCGATCCGCGAACTGGTGGCCGGCGGCACCCAGGAGGTAATGCTGGCGATCATGTCCGGCACCTTCTCCACCGTAGTGGTGCTGGTGCCGATCATCTTTATCGGCGGTTATGTTCAAACCGTGCTACGTCCGTTGTCACTCTCACTTTGCATCGCCCTGGTGGCCTCCTACATCGTCTCGGTTACCGTCATTCCGATTCTGGCCCCCTACATCCTCAAGGCCGGCCATAACCCCAACCGGCTGGAGGCGTTGGTGGGGCGCTGGGGAGATTGGATCAGTAACGGTATTGCCGGTTTTTTCAGTAACCTGCTGGATCTGGCACTCAAAAAGAGGCTGCTGTTTCTGGCGGTGGCAGTGGTGGTGCTGCTGATTACCGGCAGGTTCATCAAGCCGCTGGTGGGGCAGGATGTGATGCCCCCCATGGATACCGGTATCATCAAGATCGGTTTTGAGGCTGATGCCAATAGCTCACTGGCATCAACCCGGCAGTTGCTGGCCAGGATGGAGGCGGTGATACAGAAACAGACCGGTGTGTTGGCGATCAGCTCAACCCTGGGTTCAGAACCGTCGGTGGTCTCCTTTGGGGGAGCAAGAAATCCGCAGGGCGGGGCCATAACCGTTATGCTGGTGGATCGCTTCCACCGCAACCGCAGCATCTGGGAGATTGAACGGGAACTACGGACCGGGTTTGCACAGCTGTCAGGCCTCAAATATGTTGATGTTTACGAATACGGCGCAACCCCACTCTCCACCATCCGCGCCACTGTGGATGTGCAGATAAGCGGGCCTGACCCGCTGGTACTGGCCGGGCTGGGCAGACAGCTGCAGCAGCGGATGCAGCAGACAGGCGGGCTGGCCTCGGTTTCGCTGACCTGGCGCGATGACAAGCATGAACTGCGTTTTGCCGCCGATCCTGACCGCTGCGCGCTCTACGGCATTACCCCCAAAGAGGCTGCCAATCAGGTGCAGACCTTTCTGCAGGGTGGTGTTTCTTCGCTGTACCGACTGCCGGGTGAAGACGGCCTGCCGGTGCGGATCAGATACGCAGCAGAGGCTCGTAACAGGGTGGAGTATCTGGATCAACTGCTGCTGCACACGCCGCTGGGAGAGATTCCGCTGGCCAGTCTGGGGCGCTTTACAAGTGTGGATGTACCGGCTCTGCTGACTCGACAGGGTCTACAGAACAGCATCAACCTGCTGGGCTACCGCGAAACAGCATCGGTCTCCCATGTTATGGACAATGTCAAAACGGCACTGGCGGGGTTCGTGCTGCCGCCGGGCTACACCATGACCCAGGAAGGGGAGTCCAGACAGGCAGAAGAGTCGTTCAGTGCCCTGATGGCTGCCCTGACCATTGCCATGATTCTGCTCTACTTCTCACTGGTGCCAGCCTTCAACTCATTCCTGCATCCGCTTACCATCATGACCGCTATCCCGCTGGCCCTTATCGGCGCCATCTGGTCGCTTTTGGCCACCGGCAAGCACCAATCAATGGGGGCCTTCATGGGGCTGATCCTGCTGGCCGGGATTGTGGTCAAGAACTCGATCCTGCTGATCGACTTCATCGAGGTGGCCCGCAGCCAGGGTATGCCATTGCGGGAGGCTCTGAAGCAGAGCGTACAGGTTCGTACCCGACCGATCCTGATGACCGCCTTCGGCACGGCAGTGGGTATGCTGCCGATCGCCCTGGAACGGGCCATCGGGCTGGAACGGCTCTCTCCGTTGGCAGTGGTGGCCATTGGTGGACTGATGGTCTC
>CAXNJF010000106.1:0-6060 GCA_964202585.1 Trichlorobacter sp.
TCCACCGCAATCTGGCAACTATGGGCTATATCATGGCTGGTTGCTGCCATCTCTTCACTGGCTGTGGCAACACTGATGGTTTGGGCCGCCGCAACCTCAGCGCCATTGGCAATTTCTTCAGAAGTACCATGCAGATCCCTGGTTGCCGAAGAAACCGTGCGTGTCGTTTGTGTCACCTGGGCAATCAAATCCCGTAACTGCTGCACCATTGCCGCAAAAGAACGGGCAAGGTTGCCCATTTCATCGCAGCAGTGTGCATCAACCGTCACGGTCAGGTCGCCTTCAGCAACCTTCTGAAAACGTTGCTGAAGCTGCTGCAGGGGGCTACTGATTCTTCCAGACACAAAAATTCCGATGGTAAGCGCCACCGCAACGGCTGCAACAGACATGGCCAGCGAGAAGATCAGGGACGTCTGAGCCAGTCTGTGATTGTTTGCAGCTGTTTCCTTGGCATGTTTCACGCTGACAGCAGACATCTTGTCCAGCGCTTTCAACATGGCGTTGGCATGGCGGCCGGCATCTCCCCTGGCTATCTCCAGCGCTTCATCATTCTTGCCTGCCAGCGAGAGTTCAACCATCTGGTTCAAAAGCGGCACATAGGCATCAAAGGCGGTCTTGAACTCGGCAAAAGCAGCTTTTTCTTCTGTGCCATCCATTTTTTTATTATAGGCTGCTGTTTTTGCTTCCAGTCCTGACAGACTCTCCTTCAGACTATCGGCAATCTCTTCCCGTTCTTCCGGGTCGGCAGCGCCGATCAAGGCCCGGGTACTGACCCGGTTCAACAGGAAAGCCTGGGTAATATCCCGCAACCCTGCCAGCGGCACAGCCACCTCCTCATACATAAACGTATCAGCCTTTTCCATTTTTTTGATATTGACAACACTCACCACGCCCAAAAGAGCCGAAAAAGCTGCAACCACCAGAAATGCAATAATCAGCTTGCCCCGAATCCCCATATTTTCAAATACGCTCGGCATACAACCTCTCTTTCAAAAGGAAACTCACTGTTTTTCTATTTTATCCCAGGTTGGTTTTTCATCAGGATTCTGCAGCCGGAACAGCAGATACGCTGCAGCCTTCTTCATCTTCTCGGTGGTCTTTACCTCACTGGTAAACCGCTCCAGCGCGGCAATCATGGCTGTACGGGAATAATCGGCAAGCACCTCCTGCTCGATCACCGTCCGCAGTCTGCCCAGCACCTGCTTGTGCTGCTCACCAGTATCAAGTTTGCACGGATCAATCAGAAAGATCAACAGCCACGCCATAACGCGTTCTTCATTACCGGCAGCAGAACCGGCAAACTGTAGCAGCGCTGTGATCAGACTACCCTGTTCGGCATAGTTAAGTGCACTTTTCTCCAGATACTCCCGCAGGTAGCGCAATGCGGCCAGATGGTACCGTTCTCCCGGCGTGTTGAAGAGCAGCAGATGCGCTGCCTGCAAATGTAACAACTCATTCTGGTTGCTCTTGAGAAAGTTAAGCAGAAGCCGGGCCGTCTTGTCTGTGGCAAGCTCAGACAGACCACCTGCCGTCAGCTTGCCCTTGACCATGGACAGCAGATCCTTTTTGGCAGGATGCCCGCTGTAGACGACCGCCATTATGCCGTCTTTTACCTCATCATCAGCAGCAAAATCCCACAACTCTTCAACCTGCTTCATGATGGTGGAACGGAAACGTTTGACCTTGTCCATCTTGGTGATCTCTTCCGGTTCCCAGCTTTCAGGCCAGGTGTCAATAACGCTGTCCACTTCTTCTTCGTTCCAGGTTTTGTCCAACAGAAAGCAGAAATAGGTCAGAATTTTAAGCTGATAGACCTTGCCCCCATCCTGAAGAGGACGCATCAGATCTTCCAGGTAGCTGGCAGTCAAGCCGCAGGTACCACTGCAAAGAAAGCGGTAGACGCTTTCACCTTTTTCAACCTGTTTTTCGACATACTTGGCTTTCAGGTGGGCTCCAAGGGCGGTGGTAGCCACTTTCTTGAAGAAGACCGACAGCAGGTTGGTGGCATGGTGCTTGACCGACATCTCGATCTCATCGGACAGTACAATATCAAGGCAGGCGTTAAAGATCTTGACCTGTTCCGGCTCATCCTCGGAGGCATCAACGTACTGTTCAAGGATATCAATGATCTCGATAATATGGGACCGGTTACGACTGGAAAGCAGACTGGTCAGGGTAATCCGCAAAGAATCAGCATCCACGATACCAAACAGGAAGCGAACTGCAGCGTTGCGCCGGGCCGGACCTTTGTGTTCGGCAGAGCGCAAAACCTGCAGGATACTGGCCGCCGGATCAGCCACCCAGCCGGGGATCAGCGCCTCCAGTAAGAGTTCTGCCTTGCGCCGGATATGGGCATCAAGATCATTCACAAAATAACGGGCGATCTCGATTTTGAATTCACGACCGGCGTTAGACTCAACGATCAGGGAAAAAGCTGCCGCCTTGTCCTTGGCCGACAGTTTGGCCATATCCTTTTTGGCCCGGGCACTGTCATTGATCTTGATGTAAAACCCGATAATATCTTTCACGCCTACTTCGGCTTCAAAATCCTTCATGGCACCCTCGTGGTGAATGACTGTTGGTCTGTTGTATCTTTCAATGCGATAATCGCTTCCCTGGCCAAAACATCACACCGTTCGTTTTCAGCGTGCCCGTCATGGCCCCGCACCCACTGCCAGGAAACCTGATGCGATTGAACCGCAGCAATCAGCGCCTCCCAGAGATCACGGTTCATTACCGGTTCCTTCTTGCTGTTTTTCCAGCCGTTACGCTGCCAGCCGGCCAGCCACTCTGTCATCCCTTTCACCAGATACTGGGAGTCAGTGGTCACGGTGACCTGACAGGGGCGGTTCAGCTGTTTGAGCCCTTCCAGAGCTGCAGTCAGTTCCATCCGGTTATTGGTGGTCTCCGCCGCGCCACCGGACAGCTCTTTCTCCGTGCCACGGCAGCGCAGGATAGTACCGAAGCCACCGGGTCCAGGATTGCCGCTGCAGGCGCCATCGCAGAAAATCTCAACAACAGGGGCAAGGGGCAAGGGGCAAGGGGCAATGTTTGATTTTTCTGATTCTGCTTTTCCCTGACCCTTGACCCCTGACCCTTGACCTTTACTTTTCCGCTCTGCCAACGTAAGCCCCTTCCTGCTTCAAAAGTTCTGCAATAGCCTCCATCACCCGCTCTACAATCAGCTGATGGGTTTCCTTG
Organism: Trichlorobacter sp.; assembly: GCA_964202585.1. Taxonomy (GTDB): domain Bacteria; phylum Desulfobacterota; class Desulfuromonadia; order Geobacterales; family Pseudopelobacteraceae; genus Trichlorobacter. Next base: position 3,202 of record CAXNJF010000106.1, read on the forward strand.
CAATCATTTTGCGCAAACAGGTCATTAAAGTTGATCTGTGGACCAAAGACAATCGCCCCCCGCGCCCCCGTCTCTGGAAACTTCCAGTGGTTAAGGCCGATCAAGGCTGTGGGGATAACAACAGGGCGGGTGTCAAAAATCAGCTTGCCAACCCCGCGGTTCCCCGGCCCCAGCCGCCCGTCCTTGTGACGGGTCCCCTCCGGAAAGAGCATCACTTTCTGATTCTGCAGCAGGTCATGCAGCACCTTGCCTGCCTTCACATCACGGCCCCGCTTTATCGGGAAGGCACCCCAGGATGAGTAGACCAGACGCTGAAACAACTTCTGGAACAGCTCCTCTTTGGCGGGGGCCCAGAGCATCTGCAGGGGATGATTGCGTAACACAGCCCAGGGCAGAAAAATGGTTTCATAAGCCGAAATATGGTTTGAAGCCAGCAACACCCCGCCTGATTTGGGGATATGCTGCCTGCCCCGTACCTCCAGTCGATTTATACGGGAGGCATATATGCCAACAACATGTATAGAGAAGGTTACCCAGAACCTTTGAAAAAATGAAGCGTTCACCACCCATACTCCTGCAACGAAACTGATGTTTTAGTGTGTTTACCCTATACCATGCAATCTGCCGTTCAGCAACAGAGCAGGGACTTTTTTGTCAGCTTTACCGCACTGATTGCACTTGGTGTAAAGATAGCGTATACTTTAACCGTTTTCTTGGCAGTAACTCCAACCATCCTTAATGATTGAGAGCATGGACCAAACTGAACAAAAATACCTGGTCGGGCGTCAGCCGATCCTTAATCGCGATGAGCAGATCTGCGCCTACGAGCTGCTGTTTCGTTCCGCCCAATCCCTGGGCGCCGCCAATGTCAGCGATGCCTCTCAGGCCACTGCCAGTGTCATTCTGAACACCCTGGCCGGTTTCGGTATCCAGCAGATTCTGGGCAAGCATCTGGGATTTATCAACCTTGAGCTTGATATCCTGATGAGCGATTCCCTTGAGCTGTTGCCCAAGGATATGGTTGTGTTGGAGCTGCTGGAATCCCTTGAAGTTACACCGATGCTGATTGAACGCTGCCGGGAGTTGAAAGAGGCAGGCTTTACCCTGGCCCTTGATGATCACGAATTTTCTCCCATCTACGAAGAGCTGTACCAGATTATTGATATTGTCAAGGTGGACCTGTTTGTCACGCCGGTTGACTCCATCGGCCCGACTATTGAGCAGTATCGCCCGTACCCCTTCAAGTTGCTGGCAGAAAAGGTGGAGAGCAAGGAAGAATTTTTGAAGTGCCTTGATATGGGGTTTGACTACTTTCAGGGCTACTACTTTGCCAAGCCGTCCGTCATTGAAAAGAAGAAGATTGATGAAGGCGGCGCAGCACTGCTGAAACTGATGCGTCAAATGATGGATGATGCCGAGATTGAAGAGATTGAGAAGACCTTCCGCAGCAGTCCGGGCCTGACCTACAAGCTGCTGCTGCTGGTCAACTCCGTTTCCTTTGCCGGGTTGCAGAAGATCCAGACCGTGCGCCATGCCATCAGTATGCTGGGCAGGTCACAGATCAAGCGCTGGGTCCAGCTGGCCCTGTTTGCCACCGATGATAGTCACGCCATGGAAAACCCGCTGGTGGATATGGCAGCTGTGCGGGGTGGCTTCATGGAGCAGATGGCAGCGGCCTGCCCCCTCCTGCGTGGTAACCGCGAGGCGCCTGATCAGGCTTTCATGACCGGTATCCTTTCACTGCTTGAGTCGCTCTACGACATCCCGATGGACCAGATTGCCGGAGAGTTGAACCTGTCCGAAGAGGTGCAGCAGGCACTGGTGAACCGGATAGGGATCTACGGCGACCTGCTTGCTTTGGCGGAAGCCCTTGAGCAGGTTGATTTTGTGGCCGCCTCACAACTGTTGGGCGGGCTGTCAATCCCGTACAATACGGTCATGGATGCCCAGATGAAGGCCTACAACTGGCAGGCGGGCATGGGCTGATGACCAGCCCCGCCTTTGCGGTCAGTGACCAGAAAAACAGGTGGCTGACCGATCGTATGACCGAACTGGGAGTGAAGGAAGAGGATCTTGAAGAGCGTTTTGTCCGCTCATCCGGCCGTGGGGGACAGCACGTGAACAAAACCTCTTCGGCAGTACAGGTCCGTCACCGTCCAACCGGCATAGAGGCTCGTTGCGGACGGGAGCGGAGCCAGTCACTCAACCGTTTTCTGGCCCGCCGGGAACTGCTGGAAAAAATCGCACGCCATCTGGGACTTCCCACTCAGCAGGATCAGGAGCTGGCCCGTATCCGCAAACAAAAAAACCGCCGCAGCCGCCGTTCAACCATCAAACAACAGACCAGCGATACCTAAATGATCTCACACGCCACCCTTTGCCGTCTTGAATTCAACAAAGTTCTTCTGGCCGTTGCTGCCTTTGCCCGCAGTGAGGCCAGTACTGCCGCCATTCTGGCCATGCAGCCTTCCGCCAACCCGCAGTATATCTGTACCAACTGGCAGCGGATCGAAGAAATCCGGGGGCTGGTGCGTCAGCGGATATCTCTGCGGATCAGTCGCTTCAGCGATATCCGCCCGCTGCTTGAGCAGGTTCGGCCCGATGGCGCCATCCTGACACCGTTTGGCCTGCTGGAGTTCATTCCGGTGCTGGGCTCTCTGGCTGAACTTGCCAGACAGCTTGCTCCACGGGACGATGTTCCTGGACTGAGACTGCTTGAACCGTTCCCGGTTGCCTTTTCTGACATCCTTGAACCGCTCTCCACCACCCTTGATGATGAAGGAAATATTCTGGACAGCGCCTCACGGGAGCTGGCCGAGATCCGCAAGGCCAAGCGTGCCCTTGCAGCCCGTGTCCGCA
>CAXNJF010000107.1:0-6015 GCA_964202585.1 Trichlorobacter sp.
CAACCCCAGCCCCATCAGTGCTGCTGTCGGGGCGAGCATCTCACGCATACCGGGGCCGCCTTTGGGACCTTCATAACGGATAACCACCACATCACCAGCTTTGATCACCCCTTCCATCAAAGCAGCCATGGCCAGCTCTTCAGAATCAAAGCAGCGGGCGGTCCCTTCAAACAGCATCATCTTGTCTGATACCCCGGATTGCTTGACCACCGCGCCCTTCGGCGCGATGGAGCCGAACAGCACGGCAATGCCCCCTTCCTTTTTAACCGGATCGGTCAGGGGATGGATCACCTCATGATCAACATTTTCAATACTGGCTGCCAATTGATGGGTTGTCAGGCCAAAGAGTGTCGGAGTATCAATGATCTTGTCCCCAAGCTGCTTCAGCACGCCACAGACACCACCGGCAATATCCAGGTCTTCCATAAAGTGCTTGCCAGCCGGATTCATGGAGGCCAGTTGCGGAGTCTGCTTGGCCAGAACATCAAAGGTTTCCAGCGGAAGTTCCACCTCTGCCTCACGGGCAATTGCCAACAGGTGCAACACAGTGTTGGATGAACCGCCCAATGCCAGGTCAACCCGGATTGCGTTTTCAAAGGCAGCGCGGGTCATGATATCGCGGGGCTTGACATCGTTGTGTACCAGTTCAACAATCTTCTCGCCAGATGCAAAAGCGATGCGACGTTTCATGGCAGAAACAGCCAATGCAGTGCCGCAGCGGGGCAACGACATTCCCAGCGTCTCGGTCAGGATCGCCATGGTATTGGCGGTAAACAACCCCTGACAGGAGCCCATACCGGGACAGGCGTTATCCTCACAGACCTGCAGCTCTTTAGCATCGATTACACCGGCCTTGTAACGGGCCATCGCCTCAAAGGTATCGGTCACAAAGGAATAAGCCCGCCCTTCGACACCTCTGCCGCTCATCATCGGACCGGCTGTTACCACAATACAGGGGATATTCAGGCGGGCTGCAGCCATCAGCATACCGGGGGTAATCTTGTCGCAGTTGGTCAAAAGTACCAGACCATCCAGGCGGTGGGCCTCGGCCACCGACTCAACCATATCAGCGATCAGCTCGCGGGTCGGCAGGGAGTAGTGCATCCCCTTATGCCCCATGGCGATACCGTCGCAGACACCGGGAATACCAAAAAACTGGGCATACCCTCCACCAGTATGAATCCCTTTCTCAATAAACCGCTCCAGATCACGCATCCCGACATGACCGGGAATCAGATCGGTGAAACTGGTGGCTACCCCGATAAAGGGACGATCCATCTGACTCTGGGGCACACCGGTTGCTTTGAGCAATGCACGGTGCGGAGTCCGCTCCAAACCTTTTTTAATCATATCACTACGCATTGACACACTCCGCATTCAAAATATTGTTTAATTCAACCAAAACAGATGGTTTGAGAATGGGTACACTAATACAGCAAACAAGCTCATGTCAATCGCCAAGCATCGGAGTTTTCGGAACAAGCGAAGTAAGACGCAGGGTTTGTGCTACTGGCACAAGCAAGAATACAGACCAATCCCCCAAAACGGGGACCTGTTTTCATCTGAAACCTTCCGCCTTTTCAATTTTTTTAAGCACTTTTAATACCCCCTGAGCAAAGCGGGGCATACCGGATGCAGCTGCTTCGCGTTCTGTACGCAATTCGGCAATCTGCTGTTCCAACCAGTCTTCAGAAATAAAGGTCTGCTTCATAACTGCGTGTAACCGGCTCCAGATAGCATCAAAACTGTCTTGCATATTGCTGACTATTACAGACTCCATAGCTTCTGCAAGCATAAACCTCTGTTTGGCAACCTGGGCACTTACCAGTTCGTTGAAATCAAGCTGCGGTCCGATACCAGACTCCTTACTGCGCAACCGTCCCAGACGTTTAGCCAATGTCCCCAGCAACCCCGAAACCCGACCTTCCTGCAACTGGTCCGATTGATCTATCTCATCCACGAAATCCTGAAAGGTTATACCAAACGACATACCTACAGAAACAGCTGCCATTTCAATTGGTTGGGGGAAGTCAGGGCAACAGTGCTGTGCAGTAACAGACAGAACAGTACCGGCAAAACCGTAACTCAATTCATGATAGACAAGAGCCTCAAGCTGGTTACGAAGCTCTGCCAGAGTCCGGTCGCGAGTTTCCGTCAGTTTTTCCCGGATTGATGCAACCTTTTCTTCATAGACATCCCGGTTTGTTGCCACGCCGAGAATGGTTTCAAGACTCTTTTCTGTCGCCAGGCCCAACAGTTCATTAACATGCCCGAACAGGTCGTTCTGCAACCGTTCGGAAAGCTCACGAAGCAGTTTTGCTGTAAGCTCCCGCTGACACTGTTCAATCAACCGGGATGCATCTCGAAACACCGCCAGATTCTTTGCCATGGCACTACACTCGGTATCCATGACGCAAAGGGCTTCCTGTGCTGCCAGTCGCGCTGCATGATAACGGGAGATATTCCTGGAAATAAGGGGAGACGTTAAAAAACGGGTTAGCAGAATCTCTTTCAGAAGATCAACCGCCGACGGATCAGAATTATTCTGCACCGGAGGCACAGCAAGATTGATTGTTCTCAGTGGTGTTGGAATAATCGTAAGGTGGGGACTCAAGATCCGCATGATATGGTCATAGAGCCGATCTTGCCGATTCTGCCCCTCAATCGCATCCCAACGGGTAATCACACCGACACATTTCCTGGCATAACGGGCTGTACTGTTCAATAGACGGAAGGTCTGCTTTATTTTTGGACTGGTCGCATCAATCAGCCATATCACTGCATCGCCATGATGCACATAAAGCTCAAGAGATTGCGGGGTAGGCGCACCACTTGAGGATGAAGGAACCTCCGCAAGGACACAGTTTTCAAGCAGTGGAAAGAGAGAATAATGCCAATCAATCTGACAAACTGCAGAACGATAATCCGGCGCACTGCGATAGTGAAGTGCTTCAGCGACACAGATCTGTGTCGCCTCATCATGGGTTACCTGCAGGGTATTACCATTTGTATAGCGCACAACGGCAGATTCGTCTCCCCACAGGTACCGATGAATACAGGGCATGTCCCCTGAAGAGCCGACACGCACCGCTGTCCCGCCGGCAAGGGCGTTAATCAGACTCGATTTGCCGGAACCTGCCTCACCGGTGATCAGTATTGTGAAGGGTGTTTCCGATGAGACCGCAAGATCTGAGATAATCTGCATTTGGCGGTATAATTTGGGATGCTGCAAGGAGCGGCGAAGTTTCGTAATGGTTGTATCGAGCCAAGCATCACCACCGTTAAAAAGGAAACGCCTCATGCCGGTGTATGCGTAAAACAGATGTGATGCAGCAGTGGTCACGTCTTGCTCAGCCGGACAAGATAGGCGGTAATAAAGAGGTTCATAATCAAAAGCACGGCAAAGAAAGCCGCACTATAGATAATAAGATTAACTTTTGCAGCTACCCGGTCGGCATGTTGCTTAGCCTCTTCTGCAAATGCGTCTGTGGACCGTTTGACTGCGGTGGCAAATTCAGAAAGAGCCGCTGCCTGAGCAGCCTGAATCTGTGCTGCAAACTGCTCACTCCCGGCTTTCAGCTCTGCGGCTGCAGACTTCATCTCGTTAACCGGTTGCTGCACAGACTCTCGCAGGCGATTGAGTGCCTTACCCTCTTCCTGTTGAAACCGTTCAAGCGCCGGAAGCAGGTTCTCCTGATAGGCATCATGGTAGATAGCCTTGATAACTACCTTAAACTCATCATACAGCCTGACCTCATCAGGTGACAACTCATCATTTTCGTGTTCGTCTTGAACCACTCTGCACCCCCTGGCACCAAAACTATACCACAGCGGCACACTATGTCAAACACCGTTGCAGTGGGGCGGTTACAATACATCTCCATGACTGCTTCTCTACTTTATGCAGCACAAACAAATAATTTTATCGCCTCTGCCTTGAACTGTTGGTGATAGAGCGGTATACTTCGGCACACTATTTCAACGCAACCACGAGGGCGCCATGGACCAGGTCGAACAACCAACTGTCAAGGATCTTCAGAAATCATTCATCTATCATCTGCAGCACACGATGGTCAAAGACAAGTATTCTGCAACCAAGGCAGATATGTACCTGGCGCTTGCTTATGCGGTACGTGATCTGTTGTCAACCCGCTGGCTGGACACCCAGCAGTCTTACTACATCAACGACTCAAAGAGGGTATACTATATTTCCATGGAGTTTCTGATGGGCCGCACCCTGGGCAATGCCCTGATTAACCTGGGGGTGATGGAGCAGTGGGACGAGGCCCTGACCGAACTGGGATTAAAAATTGAGGATCTGCAGGAATTCGAGTGGGATGCCGGTCTGGGCAACGGTGGATTGGGTCGGCTGGCGGCCTGCTTCCTCGATTCCATGGCCTCCATGCAGCTTCCCGCCTACGGCTACGGCATTCGCTATGAGTACGGCATGTTCTACCAGAAGATTGTGGATGGCGGCCAGCATGAAGTACCGGACAACTGGCTGCGTTACCAGAACCCCTGGGAATTTGACCGTCAGGAGCACCTGCACCCGATCCGGTTTGAAGGCCGGGTAGCGGAGTATACCGACAGGGATGGTTCCAAGCGCTGCTCGTGGGTTGATTTCTACGAAGTTATGGCCCTGGCCTACGACTTCCCGGTGCCCGGCTACAAAAACAATACCGTCAATACCATGCGGCTCTGGAGCGCTAAGGCGAGCCGGGACTTTGATCTGAACTTCTTCAATCAGGGCAATTATATCGGCTCGGTTGAATCCAAGATGAAGACCGAGAACATCTCCAAGGTGCTCTATCCGGCTGACCACATGCTGGAGGGCAAGGAGCTGCGACTACGGCAGGAATACTTCCTTGCATCGGCAACCATACAGGATATTCTCTGGCGCTTTGCCAAAAAACACGACAATCTGGATGAGCTGCCGGCTCAGGTGGCAATCCAGCTGAATGACACCCATCCGGTGCTGGCCATTCCGGAACTGATGCGAATTCTGATCGATGAAAGGAAACTCCCCTGGGAACAAGCCTGGGAAATCACGACAAAAACCTTTGCCTACACCAACCACACCATTCTGCAGGAAGCGCTTGAAACCTGGCCGCTGCCGATGATCGGGCGTCTGCTGCCGCGCCACCTGATGATTATCTTTGAAATCAACCGGCGCTTTATGGAAGAAGTGGAAGCCCGTTTTCCCGGAGATACACTTCGTTTGCAGAGGATGTCCATTATCGATGATCGTGGTGAAAAGCAGGTACGCATGGCCTATCTTGCTATTGTAGCCAGCCACTCGATCAACGGTGTTTCTGCACTGCACAGCGAGATACTCAAGGACGACCTGTTCCACGATTTTTACGAAATGTGGCCGACCCGCTTCAACAACAAGACCAACGGCATTACCCAGCGACGCTGGTTACGCCACTGTAATCCTCATCTGTCTGACCTGATCAGCGAAGCGATCGGGGATGGCTGGACCACAAATCTCGACGAACTGCAGAACCTGAAACCGATGGCTGAAGACAGCGAGTTTCGCAGACGCTGGATCGACATCAAACGCCTGAATAAACAAAAACTTGCTGACCATATCTATCAACGCAACTGTGTGCAGGTCTCGCCGGATTCGCTGTTTGACTGCCAGACCAAGCGGATTCATGAATACAAACGGCAACTGTTAAACATCCTGCAGGTAATTGCCCGCTACAACCGGCTGAAGGAATACCCCGGCCTGGAACTGCCGCCACGCACGGTCATCTTTGGCGGCAAGGCTGCCCCATCCTACACCACTGCCAAGCTGATCATCAAACTGATCAATGCCGTTGGCAACGTGGTCAATAACGATCCGGCGGTCAACCAGCAGCTGAAGGTGCTCTTTCTGGCCAACTACAGCGTTTCCCTGGCAGAAAAGATCTTCCCGGCCTCTGACCTGTCCGAGCAGATATCAACGGCCGGTACCGAGGCATCAGGAACCGGCAACATGAAATACGCCTTGAACGGTGCACTCACCATCGG
>CAXNJF010000108.1:0-5961 GCA_964202585.1 Trichlorobacter sp.
GTAAATTCCCGCTGTTCATCGGTCAACCCGGTGCCCTGCAGCAGCGAGAGCATACCCAGCACTCCGTTCATCGGTGTACGGATCTCATGGCTCATGGTGGCCAGAAAACGGCTCTTGGCAATGTTTGCGGCTTCTGCCTCCAGTTTGGACTGAGCCAGTTCTGTCGTCTTCAGGTCAACCAGCTCTGTCAGGTGATGCCGGTGCAGCTCCAGTTCGCTCCGTTGCCGGTACAGTTCCGCAAAAACCCGGACTTTACTCTGCAGAATAAGCGGTTCAATCGGTTTCATCAGATAATCAACCGCGCCGGTGTCATAGCCTTTAAACTGGAACTGAAGTGATTTCATACCGGCTGTCACAAAAATAATCGGGATATGGCGGGTTTTAGGATTTGAACGCATCAGCGTGGCGGTTTCAAAGCCATCCATCTCCGGCATCTGAACATCAAGCAGCACCAGGGCAAAGTCCTGCTTCAGGGTCAGGCGAAGCGCCTCATTGCCTGAAAGCGCCCGAACCAGCTGATAGTCCTGCCCCCCCAGCAACCCCTCCAGCGACAGGAGATTTTCCGGCCGGTCATCAACCAGCAGTACAGGAATGAGAGCTGACTGTTCAAAAACATTCATATGATTTTCCCGGATTGAGGTGCTACAAGCTCCATTAACAGCACAGGAAGCTCTTTTAATGATACCAGATACTCCGGTGAAAGCAACGCAAGTGCTCTTTTGGGCATGGAATCCATCTCTGCATCTGCAGGATCCTGCACAATGGTTACTCCTCCGCGTTCCTTGATCATCAACAATCCTTTGCTGCCATCGTTGCCCGCGCCGGTCAGGATGATACCGATCAGTTCCGGGCCATAGACCTCAGCTGCAGATTCAAAGAGGACATCCACTGAAGGACGCGCAAAATTGACCGGTGGATCGATGGAAAGTGACAGACAGCCTTTTCGTTCAACCAACAGGTGATAATTGGCCGGGGCCAGATAGACCGTACCGGCAACCAGCAGCTCCTCTTCATCGGCCTCCTTGACCCGGATGGTACTGAAGGTATCCAGCAGCACCGCCAGACCATCATCAGCTGTCGGTGTAATGTGGGTAACGATCAGCACCGGTACCGGAAAGTCTGCCGGTAAGGCGGGCAGCAGCAGCTTGAGGGCCGCTACGCCACCGGTTGAGACTCCGATCACGACCGCCTTGAATGATCTGACGCTACGGCTTACCGGCACTACGCCGTTTTTTGAAACAAACCCCTCCAAACCTCCCCTTTTCAGGGGAGGTTTAACAGCATCCCCCCTGACAAGGGGGGACTGAGGGGGGTTGGTTTTGCTGCTACGCTGTCCCATATTTTTTCCTGTAAATCTGTGTCCGGGGTTGTATTTCATCATACAGGGTAGCTATCTGTCGGTGTTCCAGACTTTCTTTTGAACCGAGACACAAAAAACCACCCGGTGCCAGGCTGTTATGAAAGAGCCCCAGCACCCTGTTTTTAAGGACCGGATTAAAGTAAATCATGACATTGCGGCACAGAATCAGGTTCATCTCGCCGAAATCGGCATCGACAGCCAGGTTGTGCGTTGCAAAGACCAGATTATCCCGCAGTGCCGGGGACAGGATTGCGCGGTCATAGCGAGCGGTGTAGTAATCAGAAAACGAACATGATCCACCGGCCAGCTGGTAATTTCTGGTAAAACGCTGCAGCTCCTGCAGGGGATAGATCCCCTCCTGAGCCTTGCGGATTACCTCTCCGTCGATATCGGTGGCATAAATCCGGAAGCGGCCTTTCAGGCCTTCCTCCTGAAGCAGAATCGCCATTGAATAAGCTTCTTCACCGGAAGCGCAGCCGGCGTGCCAGATCTTTACAAAGGGATAGGTCTTCAGGTACGGCACCACCTGCTCTCTAAGCGCCTTGAAGAATGCGGGATCGCGGAACATCTCGGAGACGTTGACGGTGATCCCCCGCAGCAGATTGTTAAACAGGGCTGGATCCCGCAACAGCTGTGACTGGGCAAGGGAAAGGGTCTCGAAACCGGAGCCGGAAAGCCACTGACGCAACCGTCTGCGCAGTGACGCCTCGGCATAATCCCTGAAGTCATACCCGTAGACCTGGAAGACACCTTCCATCAGAAGCTTTATTTCAAGATCGATCAGTTCACTCGGTTTCATACGGATTTAACCCGTTCCTCAAACATCCTTGCCCGTTCTTCAAGCTCCTCATTGGTCTGCTGCAACTGCTCCTGCTGGATCCGCAGCTCTTCTGACTGAGACTGGGTCTGCTCCAGCAGATCGTTCACCAGCTGGCGCGAATGATTGGCGTTGATAGCAATCGCCATCCCTTCCAGAGCCTGCTCCAGGAACTCAAAATCGTCCGCGCCAAACCGTTTGAAACTGCCCAGCTCCAGAACGCCTGCCAGCAGGTTATTATGCATGATCGGCAGAATGGCAATCTGCAGGGGATCAGCCTCCCCCAGGGCCGAGGAGATCGGCAGATAGCCCGGCGGCACCGTTTCCAGATGGATGGTCTTCCGTTCAATGGCCACCTGCCCCACCAGCCCTTCACCGGGCTTGAGAAAACCGTTGTCAGGCCGTTCTGCAAGGGATACGGCGTAGGTTGCAGCGGGTTGCAGCAGCTTTTCCCTGTCGTTGTAGAGATAGATGATGCCAACCCCGGCATCCAGAAAAGCGGCCATAAATGCCAGCGAATACTCTGCCAGCTCCTGTACGTCATGTTCTTCCCGCATGATCTTGTTCAGCTCATGCAACCCGCTTTTCATGCGATCACGGAGCAGTTCGTCATCCCTGCCTGAACGGAGCGAGGAGGTCATGTCAGCAAGGGCTCTGTCCAGCATGGTCTGGGACTCGCTCATCCCCACCACAGCACTCAGCACCATCCCCATTTCATCTTTTTTCAGCTGGTGGGCATCAAGGGCCAGTATTTCACTAATGGTCACTTCCTGATTCAGATCCCCCCTGGCAACCGCCTCTGCAAGCTGCGCCTTTTCCTGTCCACGGGCCTGCTGGGAGCGGACAGCGCCCAGCACCACACGTAACGGCAACAAGACCGAACGGTAGATCCAGAAACCGAACAGTATCCCGATAACCACTGCCGCAGAGCCGATACCTGCCACCTGATACATACTCCGGCCGATCATGTTGTTTACCGAAACCACCGCTTGTTCTTGCTCACCTTTGGCGGTGGTAACAATCTCACTCCCTTTGGCTGCCTGCTTCAGAACCATTTCATGCAGCTTTGCATCTATCTGGTCTGCCTGTTCCGCCGCTTTCAGCTTCATTCTGAGGGCAGCAAGAATACCATCAGCCGAAATCACCTCGCTACGGGTTATGACAAATGCTGCTGCAGCGGCGCGGAGCAGCTTCTGCTCATTCGCCGCTTTCATGCTGCCAAGGGCTTTTTCAATGCTTTGGGACCGTTCCTGAATCTGGTTAAAGAGATTGCGAATCTCTTTGTCACACGTATCAAGCGCTGTTTGTGACTCAAGGGTAAACAGCCGGTTGATCTCGGCAGTCAGCCGCAAACCCGACGCCATAAGCTCGGAATTGGCCACCAGAATACTGTTGGCGCTGTTTGACTGGCTGAAAATCTCACGTTGCCTGACAATTTCAGCCTCATGTTGATCACTGGCAAGCACCGTTTCCTGGTCTAGCATCAACAAAAGCATACCGAGCTTTGCCGTCAGTTCTTTAAGCGTCTCGACAACCCTGTTTCCAGCTTCTTCATCCTTACGGGATTGTGCGCCAGCCAGAACCTTCAACTGTTCCTGAAACCTGTCGGTAACCTCTGTGCACTGTGCGGACAACACCTGATTTGACTTGAAATGTTCGTTTTTTGCAATCCGGGCCACCAGGGTGTTCAGTTTGCCTTTGACCAGCAGCAGGGAAGCGCTTTTTTGAGCGTTTTGCAGGTTTTGCATAAGATGCTGCAGTTCCTTGAACAGGTCGCGTAGCACTTCAACACTCTGCAACCGGGCAGAGGTTTTTGCCGTACTTTCAAGGGACTGGGTAAAAGCAACAGAACGAGCGGTCTGCAGGTTGCGAATAGAGGTGTCCAACTCTTTCAGGCGGGATGATGAAACCAGCATCCGTTCGGCTACCTTTGCATTGACGGCAGCGGCAACGTTGCTACTCTTGATCCGTGCTTCAGCAGCGCTAAAAAGCTCTTGCATAAGCTTGCCAAGCTCGGCAGTCAGGCCGGGAGAGCTGCTATGGTGTTTCTCAAGAGCCTGCTGGGTAGCGCTGACCTTTGCCAGTTTTTTTTCTGCCTCAGCTTTAAGCTGGCTGTACTCGATCATGTTCCGGGCTGCATTTATCTCAAGCAGCGTAGAAATCGCCCCTTGCAGTTCACGCTGCAGCTCGATTGTCCTCATCTGGAACGGAGTGCTTTTCTCTGTCAGATAGGCCAGCTTTTCCTTGAGAAAACTCATGGAAAAAAAACTTGCCAGAGACAGGGCGACCACAATGGCTGCAGTAACCAGCACGTTGGCTATCAATTTGGTTTTGATGGTCAAAAGACTACCCCGCAGAATACAGCCATACTCTGAGCAGTGAAAACAGCTTCTCCATATCAACCGGCTTGGGAATGTAATCGCTGGCGCCGGATTTCAGGCATTCTTCACGATCCCCTTTCATCGCCTTGGCGGTCAGCGCGATGATCGGCAGATTGCGGAAGCGGGGATCCTTTCTGATGGCACGCATCGTTTCATACCCGTCCATTTCCGGCATCATGATATCCATCAGCACCAGATCCGTATCCGGGAACTCATCCAGCCGCTTCAAAGCTTCAAGGCCATTTTCCGCCTCAAGGATGATCATCTCTTTTTCCGACAAAGCGCTGGAAAGCGAGAAAATGTTACGCATGTCATCATCAACGATCAGCACTTTTTTGCCAGCCAGCATCGCTTCTTTGTCCAGGGCGGCGCGGATCATCCGCTGCTTGCCCGGATCAAGGGATGATTCCACCAGGTGCAGGAAGAGGGTGACTTCATTCAACAGACGCTCAGGACTTTTGGCCCCTTTGATGATGATACTTTCGGCGTAGTGATGCAGCCGCATCTCATCCTCATGGGTCAGTTCACGTCCGGTGTGGATGATGACCGGGATACGACGCTCGGGATCAAGTTTTTTCAACTCTTCCAGCATCTCGAACGCCCCCATGTCAGAGAGCCCCAGATCAAGCACGATACAGTCAAACGGTTCCCGGCCAAGCTGTTCAATGGCAGCTGCACCGCTTTCCGCCACGCTGATGCTGACACTGCGTTCTTCCAGCAGGGCAACCATGGCCTGGACCTGGACCGGATCATCCTCCACGATCAGCAGCTTTTTTGTGGTCTTTGCAATGGCGTTTTCCAGTGCGGAAAAGACCGTGTCCAGCTGGTCACTGTTGACCGGTTTGGTGACATAGCCGATCGCCCCCATATTCATCGCCTTCTGCCGTTCTTCCAGACAGGTGATGAAATGCACCGGAATATGACGGGTCTTCGGATTATCCTTCAGGGAACGCATGACCCCCCAGCCATCAATGGCCGGCAGCATCACATCAAGAATAATAGCATTGGGCTGATACCGTTCGGCAAGGGCAATACCGCTTTCACCGTCGGCGGCGATCAACACTGAAAAACCGCGCTGCCGCACCATATCGGCCAGTATCCCGGCAAAGGTCAGGTCGTCCTCAATCACCAGAATGCTTCTGCTTGCTTCTGTTAATTGCTCTCGATCATCGGGCAGCGGGGCCGGAAGGGGATCAAAGGTGAGCGTTTTGGGGCTTGGGTTTACAGGTCCTGCAGGTCGTAGAGGACGTATATCTTTTCTTGGTTCCGCTGCTGCTTGCCCGGTCTGTGCAACTGGCAAATACAACGTAAAAGTGCTGCCCTCGCCCGGCTCGCTGACCAGGGTTATCTCGCCTCCCATTGAGCGGGCAAGCTGTCGGGAGATGGAAAGCCCCAGGCCGGTT
>CAXNJF010000109.1:0-5951 GCA_964202585.1 Trichlorobacter sp.
ATTTGACTCCTGTTTTTCAGCTGCTATACTAAAATCCACGTTATATCTTTTACAGGCAGCAGGTGGAGGTCCATCGTGGCAGTCATTGACCGTTATCTTGAAGTGATGCAAAAGCAGCACGCTGAAGCACTGGTACTGAAGCCTGGTGCGTTTGTGGAGATGGTGACGGCAGGTCAGACCCGGCCCGTTACCAATAAGCCGGCCACAGCAGAGCAGGTCCATCAACTGCTTGTTGAGATACTGCCGGACTATCAGTCCCGCATCGGAAGCGGTAGCGTGACACTTCCGCACCAGTCTGCTTTTGGCTGCTTTGACCTGCATATTCAACAGACTGCCGAGGGTTGCGCCCTGCAGATCAGGCAAGCCGCTACGCCAATGCCACAACAATCCGTACCTGTAGCCCCTGCAGCTCCATCCGAACCGGTTGTGCCCACATCAGCCGGATCTATACCGCAGCATATTGACGAGCTGTTCCATCAGATGCTGGATATGAAAGCTTCTGACCTGCATTTGAAAAGCGATAAGGCTCCCATGGTGCGGGTTGACGGTTCAATGGCTTTTGTACCGGGGCGTGGCACGATTGAGGGAAGCGTCCTGTCTGCTATGCTGCATGCCATCATGCCGGAAAAGAATATCGAAGAGTTCAAGGAAACCAACGATACCGATTTTAGCTATGAACTGGGGGAACGGTCCCGGATGCGCTGCAATGTCTTTCGTGATCTGGCTGGCATCGGCGCTGTTTTCAGGCAGATTCCCACTAAAATTCTGACTGCCGAACAACTTGGGCTGCCTGCGGTGGTCTTAAGTTTCTGCGATTTTGACAAAGGGCTGGTGCTGGTTACCGGTCCCACCGGCTCCGGCAAGTCAACCACCCTGGCAGCCATGATCAATTACATCAACGAAAACCGTGATGATCACCTGATTACCATTGAAGACCCGGTTGAATTTGTGCATAAAGATAAAACCTGCCACATAAATCAGAGAGAAGTGGGGACGCATACCAGGGGATTCAAGAACGCCTTGCGGGCTGCCCTGCGGGAAGATCCCGACATTGTGCTGGTTGGAGAGATGCGCGACCTTGAGACTGTGGCTATCGCCATAGAGACTGCCGAAACCGGCCACCTGGTTTTTGGCACCCTGCATACCAATACCGCCCCCTCAACCATTGACCGTTTGATAGACCAGTTTCCTGCTGACCGGCAGCAGCAGGTTCGCACGATGTTGTCTGAATCCCTGAAAGGGGTGGTGGCGCAGACCTTGCTGAAAAAGAAAGGGGGCGGACGGGTTGCTGCCCTTGAAATTCTGGTGGTAACCAGCGCTGTCTCCAATCTGATCCGGGAAGGCAAGACCTTCCAGATCCCCTCCATCATGCAGACCGGAAAAAGCCTGGGTATGCAGACCCTGAACGATGCACTGCTTGAACTGGTCAAGAGTGATACGGTCGAACCGCAAGAGGCATACGATCGTTCCCCCAGCAAGAAGGAGTTTGGCCCGATGTTAAGCCGCAGCGGTTTCAAAGGCCCCTGGAGTGATGACAAAGCACAGTTGTAGCTTATAGAGGAGGATACTGATATGGCTGGAGAGGTACAAAGCGCAGGTCGTTTGTTTGCAGGACTTTCAGCAGACGATGTTCAACGGATTACTGCGGTATGTGAAAAAAGGATGTTGCTGGCTGGGGAGATCCTGTTTCAGGAAGGTGACAGCGGAGAAACGGTCTGGATTATTCAATCTGGCCGGGTTGATATTTTCAAAAATATCCGGGGTGATATCGACCGTACCCTGGCTTCACTCGGAGCCGGTGAAGTTATCGGAGAGATGGGATTCGTTGATCACTCTCGCAGGAGCGCCGGCGCACGGACAACGGAACCAACCGAGTTTCTGGTGCTTTCCCAATCGACTTTTCTGCAGATAGAACATGAATGTCCGGCCCTGGCTGCTCAATTTTACCGTAACCTCGCCACTACTTTATCCGAACGTCTGCGCACCACCATTGAGCTGTACCGTGAAAGCGTCGCCTTCTGTATCGAGGCCACCGGAGCAGGCCGCCTCAATCTCCTGGCTCTGAGTGAGGAGCTGAAGCCGGTAGCGCTGTTGCTTTCCAGCGGTATCACCGTATCAGGTCATATCCTGCAGATGGATCAGTCGCCAGCCGGTTATACAATTGTGATCAAGGACAAGAACGGTAAACTTGGGATCATCCCCTACCAGGCGATCCAGCAGATCACGCTGGAATAAGCAGTTGGTCGCTTATATCAGCTTGTGTTTCTGCAGCAGTTCTATCAATGTTTTGTGCATCACCGGCTTGGTCAGATAGTCATCGCAGGATCCGGACAATAACGCCTCCATCATGTCGTCGGGCGAACTGCTGGCGGTGATCATAAATACAATGGCCCGTTCATCTGTTGCCAGCTGTTCTTCCCGTTCCCGGACAGCCCGCAAGGTTTCATGCCCGCTCATGCCGGGCATGTTCAAATCCAGGCAGATCAAGTCGTATGGCATGGACTGTTCCAGGGATCGTTCTACCATCTGAACAGCCTGCTGGCCATTTTCAGCCTGCTCAATCCGTGCATATTTTTCAAGCGCTACTTCCAGCAGTCCCCGCGCAATTTCACAATCATCAACTATCAGTGCCTTCATGCTTCCCCTCCCTTGCTGTTCCGCTGCAGCATCTCCTGCTGTTGTATAAAGGCCTGTTCTATATCATGTGCCTTCACCGACAGGTCAGTCAGGCCAAGGTAGCGTAAGCCGCCCTCAAGAGTATTCTCAATGATGCTGAACGGTCCATCGCGCCCGTCCTTGACGTCCTCCGTCAGCTGTCCGACGGTCAATGTCACCCCTTCATGTAACCGCTTCTTGACGTTTACCTTGGCATT
The DNA here is from genome assembly GCA_964202585.1 of Trichlorobacter sp. GTDB lineage: Bacteria > Desulfobacterota > Desulfuromonadia > Geobacterales > Pseudopelobacteraceae > Trichlorobacter. The sequence continues at coordinate 2,874 of CAXNJF010000109.1, forward strand.
GCGCACCGGATATTGACGGTCGCGGACATCCTGAATCCGTGCCGAGATCTCCGCTCTGATACGGGCAAATTCTTTGGCATCCATAGTTTTAACCGGTGCGCTAAAGCGGCTTACCAACTCTTTCAGTTCATTGAACAACCGGTTCAGCTCCAGCTGGTCGCGATGGCAGATGCCGGAAATCAGGCGGGTTCGCTGAGAGGTTACGGTACCGATGATGTTTGATTCTATCCCGCCAACAGCGACAGACTCACCACCAGCCAGTATACCTTTGTTTATCTTGATGCAGCCATTTGAGTGTATATAGCTGTTTCGCACTTCGGTCTCCACCAGAATGTCACCTTCGGAATCCACCAGGGCATCGGCAATAAAGTTGGCGCGCAGGGTACCCCCACAGGTAATACTGCCCTTGCCCTGTCCGTTCATGCCGCAAAAACTGATGTCACCATCGGAAGAGATCTCGCAGACCCCGATATTGCCCTGAATCTTGATCCCCTTGCTGGCTTTTACCGTAAATCCATCCAGTACATCCCCCTTGATTTCGAGATACCCGTTATACACGATGTTACCAACTTTAAAGTCTACATCACCTTTGATGGTATAGGTATCCTCAACGGACAGTTCCTTGCCCTGCCAGCAGAGGCGTCCGTCTGCTTCGGCATACAGGGAGATACCATCGTCTCCAAGCCGGACGTTTTTTACCAGTTCAAGCTCCAAAGCAAGTCCGGGCTGAGCCGGAATAGGGCGGCCACGCACATTTAAGCCGGATATGCCATCACCGGGCAGCAGCACCGTACCGATCAGCTGGCCGGCGGCGATATTCAGAAAACTTTGTACCCGCCGCAGATCCATCCGTCCGCTGTCAGGAAGTCCGCCCTCCTCCTGCTGTACAGGTTCTGTTGCCAGTGAATCGCTGACTGCCAGTGCAATAGTTCCGTTTTCACCAGGCACCATAGCTGTGCCCCGGGCAATGATACCATTGACAAGAGGTTTGCCCTGAGCGGCTGATCCAAGCAGTCCGGCAATCGCTTCATCAATCAGGCCTTCCTTGATTTTTGCCTGGGTTATAAAGGTTTGAAACTCATCATAGGTCATGGGGGCGCCGTTGCCGGACGGCGTATAGGTGGCGGTGCAGGTAAGCCCATCTGCTGAGATCAGCAGCTCAAGACGGAATCCAAGCCGCTTGAATTCAATCCGTTCCTCTTTGGCACCTGAAGCAGCAGCAAGATTAGGTGCTGTTCCCATTGTTCCTCCCCGGCATGAACTTCACGACTTCAGTAAATGAGTTGGAATCAGTCAGAATTGTGTTTTAATTCCTTTGCCGGGAACCGGCAACTATGCCGCTGCGCCAGTTAAAGGCATCCAGTTGGGCCTCAAACAGTTTGTCACGGCTGATTGACAAGGCACCAAGAATATTCTCCACCGCTGCAAAATCGGAGTGTTCCAGCTTCTTTGCCAACAGCAGTAACTGGCCAAGCCGTCCCTCATGCCGTAACAGTGCCCCACTTACCTCGTCAGACAGATTCAGACTTTCAACAATCTGTTCCATCGTGGTTTCATACAGGGCATCCAGTAACGAAAGGATACCGGTCAGAAAGGCCGATTCTGCAATATCATTGGTACGATTTCCTCCGCATTCCTGCAGTACCAGCAGTTCCATCAAACGTCCCCGCACTGCTGCCATCTCCAGTAGGGGAGAGTTTAGTCCGGAATCATCTTTGCCTGCAAACAGGGCCAACTGCATCCAGCGTTTCAGTTGAATAATCCCCAAAATCATGATTGCGTGGCGCAAACTTTTTATTTTGTCCCGCATACCGGTCATAACTGAATTGACCAGCTTCAGCAGTTGGAAAGTCAGACCGGGGTTTTCACGAAATATCTCTTCTATGGCATCAATATCGGCATTTTCGTGCAACTGCTGCAATAACTTCATCATGGCCATGCCGGAGGGATCTATTCGCTTCTGGCTGATCACTGCCGGGCGCTCAAAAAAGTATCCCTGAAACAGCTCAAAACCGCAGTCCCGGCACAGCTCAAACACCTCAACGGTCTCTACCCGTTCTGCCAGCAGCTGAACCGGGTACTTGCGCAGGTTTGCCGCTATTTTCGGCAATTCTTCAGGGGCAGTAGCCAGGATGTCCACCTTGATAATATCAACCAGATTATAAAAGTCAGCATGGTCAGGGTGATAGACATGGTCATCAAGAGCGATTCGAAATCCAAGCGCTTTGAGGGCACAGCACCGTATCAGGGCAGCATCATCAAGTTCGATATTCTCAAGCAGTTCAAGGATCGCCTGTCCCACCGGCAACAACTCCAGAATCTCGGAATCCAGCATTGCAGCGGTGATATTGAGGAAGCCGTCTTTGTCACCCAATACACCCTGCAGGCCAAAATCAGAGAGGGCGCTTGCAATCACTGAAGCCGAAGCCTGGGCCTGATTCTCATAAAGTGCAGCCTGATGGTCTCCGGCTGCCCTGAAAAGCAGTTCAAATCCAACGATCTCTTGCTGTCGGTTCAGGATAGGCTGTCGGCCGATAAAGTAGCTCAAGTTGTTTTTTTGTCCCATACTGCTCCCGTGAAACATCTGGCAAATAATTGCCGTCTACTCTGATGCGTCTATCCCAGGCTTTTTCCGTGGTTCGGTCTTTCCGGGTAATCCAGGAAATATCTCCAGGGGAAAATAAAAAACCTGCTTTTCCATTCGAAAAGGCAGGTAAGGTGATGCTAAAAGAATGCATCGTGCTAACCGCTTCGATAACCCCTCTTCCCGTTCCGGGCAGGTGGCTTTGCGTCATCCGGTCCCCCGGATTTTGCCTTTTCGGTGAAAGCTCTTTGTTTATAATTGGTGTTACTATGAAACAGATTGAATAACTCTGTCAACAAAGAAAAAGACCGAAAACAGCACGTTGGTGTTGTCTGAACCCCTGACCGTGTCCCTCTGATAACCGCCCGGCAAACTTGCTTTATTGTATTGTCTTAAAGCCTGCCATTTCACGCTCCAGGTTTTTTATCTGGCTGGAGAGACCGCTGACCGACTCTTCCATGACCTGTGTTGTTTTCAGGTTTCCGGTGGCGGTC
>CAXNJF010000110.1:0-5940 GCA_964202585.1 Trichlorobacter sp.
ATGAACGGCACGGAGGCGGTGGCAACCATCCGCCGAGAAGAGCAGGAATCAGGAAGTCATATCCCGATCATTGCTCTTACGGCGGATGCACTGAAGGGTACTGAAGAAGAGCTGCTCAGTTCCGGCTTTGACGGCTACCTCAGTAAACCGCTGATGATCAAGGCCCTGAAAGAACAGCTTGAACAGGCAACCGGCACTCCGCTTCACTGACTGAACGCCAGAAAAGGTGAGACGAACAACAGGATGCCGGTGGCGATGATGATGTAGAGCGATAGCCCCTTGTAACGGTGCAATTCCGGCACACGATACACAAGATAGGCCGGGATCAGGCAGCCGATCAGGGCAAAGATCGGGCTGCAGATGGAAGTGAAAGCCAGCACGGGAAAGTCCTGCAATACCGCACCCCAGGCCAGCAGCACCGCAAAGACAAGAATCCCTCGCCCTACAAGACTCTCGCTGATCCGCCCTTCTGGCATTACCCGGCGCATCAGGTTCATGGCAATGCCGTGGCAGGCCTCACGAAACCCGAGGAAGACACTGAAAAAGGCGGTCATCACCGCAAAAATATTAAGGATCAGCGACAGCACCTGCACGGTGGTGCTGCGGGCGCCGCTGCCGGACATCATTGAGGCCACCATGGCCAGGGCCGAGATATTCTCCTTCGAGGCCCGCACCGCTGCATCGTGCCCCATGGCCAGGGTGAACGAGACTGCGTAGAAAAAGACCGTCACGAACAGGATCCCAAAGGCGATGTTCATTGCCCGCATGGCCCGGTAACGGGCCACTTCGATGCAGTCGGTCTTGGCCCGGAAGGAGATCACCATCGGCGAAAGACTCTGCAGAAAAAGAATCGAGGTAAGGGTGAAGGGGAGCATGATAACCGCCTTCTTGAGCAGTTCCCCCAGCGGCGGCAGGGCAGCTACGTTGGCGAGGCTCCAGCTTGGTATCATCGCGGCACCAAGAAAGGCCACCACGCAGAGCTTGGTCAGTACCAGAAAGGTGGCAACCCTGAACAGCAGCTTCTCCCCTCGCGAAGCCACCGCCACCAGGAAGATGATCAGGCCGAGGCCATAGAGCGGGTCATTGGAGAGCAACTCCTTGCTCCAGCCAAAGGTGTGGATGAAGGAGGCGCTGTCGTTGGTGATCGCCTCGGCATAGACAAAGACCCAGATCAGCAGCATGGCAAAATAAAGCATCCCCAGTCCGATGCCCCAGTTCTTCCCCAGGTAACTGGTGATCACACCGGGATAGTCGCTGCACTCCCGTGAGTCAGCCAGGGTATTGACGAACAGGCGCTGGAACAGGTACATGGCCGGGTAGCCCACTGCTGATGACAGCAGAAAGACCCACAGTCCGATCAGCCCCACCTGCACCGGCAGGAAGACGATACCGGCACCGATGGCCATGCCGATGCTCATGATCACCCAACCCCAGTCATCACCGGTGAAGCGGATCGCCTCCCGCCACTGCAGCTCGCTCATCCCATCCGGCCGGCCTGCTTTGCTCTGTACTGCCATGAAAACCTCCAAACAGCTAGTGATCGTACTCAGAGTAGCATGTTCGACAAATGCTGCCCCATACCTGTGGTCATTGCCACCTGCTCCAGAAGCCCTGCTGAAGCGGAACAGCCGACACCTTCGTCGGCATTGCCTGCTTTGTTGCCGAGGCCACGGAGAGCGTTACCGGATTCGATGTCTCTTTGTTTCCGGCCAGATCAGTCACCTGGAAGAAGATGAAATAACTCCCGGCCGGAATCGGAGAACGACTGAACGACATCTTTTCATCGCTCATTGCAAAGGGGGTTCCGTAGCTGTAGGTAACGGTTTCCGGTAGTGTGGAGATATCGATCGTCAGAAAGACCGGGGTGATGAGGTCGCCATTGTTCAGATCCACATTCTGGCGTGCTGTGACAGCGGATGCCTGAATCCCTTCCCATGCCGCCAGAATGGTGCCGCTGTTGGTCAGGTAATTGTAGCGCACCGAAAGGTTTACCGGACGGTTCTGTTCGGCAGGTGCCCCTTTGGGACGGTAGAGCGCCGGGATGACCAGGGCAAAGATATCGCTGTTCTCGCGGTACTCAAAGTAGACCGTCACATGGTGTCCATCCAGCGTAAACCAGCGGTTGTCACGGGCATAACGTACGGAGTAGCGATCCCCCCCTAAAGGCTCAACCGTCGCAAGATCCATCCCCAGCATGGTATAGCCGTTCTTTGACGCATCCTGTGCGATGGTAATGAACTGTTCCCCAACGGCGTAGGGGCTGTTGACCTCAGCACGCAGCGTTGTCGGCTCCAGCCGGGGATCGCTCATTGAAAAGGAGCTGCCTGGCGGATTATCAAGGGGAAAGGCGATAAACGGCTTCAGAAATGCCTGCATGGATGGCACAAAGGCAACTTCTTCATATCGGTAGAACCAGCCTTGGGCATTTTCCAGATTATGCAGCGGGAAGTAGATCGAAAGACCGCGCGCTAAACTGTGTCCCTCACCGGTCACATTATAGCGCACCGCCTGTGCCACGGCAGCCTGAATACGGGCAGCGGACTGGCGATAGACACTGTCCCCCTCCGCTGCCAGCGCAGCAAAATGACCCAGATCAGCCAGATTATGAAAGATGTTATTGACGTAATCAGGGGCAAATTCATCGGTCAGATTGCGGAGGGCGGCAAGCTGGTTCCAGGCTGTCCGGCCGTACGCAGCGGATTGGGCCACTGCCAACCTGGCAAAATCATCGATTGCAGCAAGCACGGCATCGATCCGTGCAAGATCAATCACTGAAAGTGTGTAGGTATCCGTCTCTGACTCAGTTTTGGCAAGATATCCGTTGGCGATTGCTGTTCCCGTTGCCAGGCCGTCAGACTCCGGATGAGCGGCAAGATAATTCAGGAAGAAGCGATAGTCCCAACCGGCCTTTGGTATAATCTCTTCGGAAGCGACCATGAAACTGGCGAACGGAGCCAGATTGGCAGCTATCTCCACCGAGGCCATCAGGCAGGCGTCAAAACCGATCAGCTCGAGCTTCCGGCCAGTTACTGACACGGCATCGCCGATAGCCTTGCGTATCTGCATGAGCGACATGCCGGAGGTATTGGTCCCGAAATTACCGCCGAAACCCCACAACGGGCCGCTGCCATGATCCCAGAAGATCAGGATATATTTGTCAGCAGGAAAGGTGGTCTGACCCCATCTGATAAAATCGGTCAACACCTCCGGCATTCCCATGTTCAGGGGGCCAAGATCCTGCAGTTCCTGGATCTTGCCATCCTTGATCAGATGACGCTTCACTGTGCGCCAGCTGGTGACCGGGTCGGTGGCAACGGACTTGTCTGCGGCTCCGGTGGTCAGCACCACGTTCAGATGAGGGGCAGACGCGGCTGCAAGCATCTCTTTGATGTTGGCCGTAGCACGGGCCTCGTTCTCCTCCAGGTTGGTTCCCTCGAGATAGATCAACACGGTGGTGGTGGGAGGGGGCCATGAAGGGGAGTCACTGCAGCCGGCCAGCATCCCCAGCAGCACGAGCACGAGCCCTGCCATACAACAGACCGTTGCCCGCAATGTTTTCTCGTGCATAAATCGGCTCCTCTTTGGTCGATAGTTCCTCAGTCACCTTATCAGGTTCAGATTGATCCCAGAAAAAGCAGTTGTCCACGAAGCACACGAAGGAACACCAAGAAAATCAAATTTTTTAGCCCAACAGCAACAACCTTTTGGGTGAATCGTTTGTTGTTTTTGCAACTTATCGAATCTTCGTGAAACTTCGTGCCCTTCGTGGAAAGACTTTACCAGCAAATATCGATTCGGCAACCAACTTGCTCCAGATTTACAGGGTAATGCAGTGGTCTACGCGGTGGCTGCTGTTTACCAATCAAGACCGCGTCACAAAATGTGACACTGCCTTACAGGCTCCCCATCAGGAAAAATAATTTCTTCCCATACCACAGGAAATATTGAATACTACCTGCGCATCATCTGTCCACTCCCTGATCCGGCCAACCGGAACCAGGCAGGGCAACCAAAAGTTCTTGAACGCGGATAAGATCTGATAAATTCGGATAACAGCGGGTACATTTCCAGTGGATGGTTGACGTTGTGTATGGCATAAAAATCATATTCCTAGTAACCATCCTGCTCCTGCCCCTGCTCTCCTGCCCCGCCTGGGGCGTCAACCCGGACAGAGCAAGGATCAACCTCTTGCCTGATGAAAAAATCTGGCTTGAACATCACAAAACCGTAAAAGTTGGCATTACCCCGATTTTTCCCCCGCTAAAATATGCCGAACACGGCATTCTCAAAGGGATAGAGCCCGATTACCTGGCTCTTCTGACCGAATACACAGGCATACCGTTTGAGCCGGTTATCACTGATCTTTCATCGCTGGACACAAAGATTCAGACCGGTGCAATCGACATGTTTCTGTCATATAAGGTGCCAAAGCGACAGAGCTATGTCATCTTTTCGGAACCGCTGCTGGAATTCAAGCAGGTCTTTGTTACACGCAACGATGCTCCCTTTATCAGCGGATTCGGGGCGCTGGACGGACAGAAATTCGTTTGCGTCAAGGGGGTACGGCAATACGATACGCTGCTTGCGGCCCACCCTGAGGTAGAGACAGTCTGGGTTGACACCATGGAGCAGATGTTCAGGACGGTGGCTGAACACAAAGCCGACGCCCTGATAACAAAAACACTCTATGCCGGTTACCTGATCCAGAATTTTCCGAACCTGAAAATCGCCGGTGTTGCCGATCTTCCACCGGATCCCCTTCTGTATGCAATTCGCAAAGACAGCCCGGCGCTGGCCCGGATGATAAACAGGGGGATCACCTCCATCCCCAAAGACAGAGTGGATGCGCTGATCCAGAAATGGCATACGGTCCGGGTGGAATACCGGCCAAACTGGCATGAGAGGCTGAAATGGCTGTTACCAGTTGGCAGCGTATTCTTCTTCATTTCCGGGGTCATACTCTACTGGAACAGACGCCTGCGGAACGAGATCAGCAAGCGTAAGCTGGTTGAGGATGAACTGCTTACCGCAAAGGTTGCCGCCGAATCAGCCAATACTGCCAAAAGCGAATTTCTGGCCAATATCAGTCACGAAATCCGCACCCCGTTGAACGGCGTGATCGGCAACACCCAACTATTGAGATTCACCGAGTTGAGCGAGGAGCAGGGGCAACTTCTGGCATGTATCGAAAGTGATGCGAAAAGCCTGGTCTCAGTCATCAATGATGTGCTGGATATCTCCAAGATTGAAGCGGGTAAACTGGAGATTGAACAGGCTCCCTTCAACCTGCGGAGGTGCCTGGACGACCTGCTCAAACCTCTGGAATTCCGCATCCGTTCCAAGGGGCTTTCCCTTGCCCTCGAGATATCTGACGACATTCCCGACACTCTGTCCGGTGACCAGTTACGCCTGAAACAAGTACTGCTCAACCTGATTTCCAACGCTATCAAATTTACAGAACAGGGGAGTATCGGTGTACGTGTTGAGCTGGTTGAGCGCACAACAGATGCTGCCCGTTTTCTCTTCAGTATTGCCGACACCGGCATCGGCATGACATCTGAGCAGCTTACAAAGATATTTGAGCCGTTCAGCCAGGCCGACAGCTCGGTCACCCGCAGATTCGGTGGAACCGGTCTGGGGCTTGCCATCTGCATCAGACTTGCCGGGTTGATGGAGGGCTCTCTAACTGTCGAGAGCAAAGAAGCGGAAGGCAGCACCTTTTATCTGACCCTCCCCTTTCTGATACGAGAAGAAGCCCTGGAGCAGCAACAACCAGCTCCATCTCCGGAATGGGATCAAAAGCCACAAAGTATACTGTTGGTGGATGACAGCCAGACCAACCGGATAATGGCTGAAAAGCTTCTCAGACGTTTCGGCCACAAGGTTGTCTCAGCCGAAAACGGTGCCAACGCGCTGGAACAATGGCAAACAGACGTATTT
>CAXNJF010000111.1:0-5930 GCA_964202585.1 Trichlorobacter sp.
CTCAGAGCATCAACCTTGAAGCTGCTGCTCCAGGAACTGCCGCTATCATATCCATCATCACTGGAATACTGAATTTGAAACTGGAAGATGTCCCCAGGCGATGGTTTGAAGTTTTTGAGCAACAGGCTGAAACTGCACAGGTCACCACCTCTGCTCTGCTGAGGCGAAGGGGAGTCTGATGTCTTCAGGAGAGTCTTCCCGTTTTTATCAAGGACTGCCAGCGTCATACCCACGCTGTCAATATTTGCATACCGCACGTTTTTCAAAAAGCCATCCACCACAAATCCCTTATCAGTTGCGCTGGTTTTCCAAAAATAGTGGTAATCAAAATCAGCGTATTTGTTTGGATATTCCGCGACATTAATCGTGGGCGCATAGAGATGCAGTCCGCATCCTGCCATTACCAGCAAAGAAACAAGAACCATCAGTGCTTTACCTACATGTGTCATCACATCTCCCTTTATTGCTTATACTTGTCCCTGATACAAGGGGAGACAGCCGATTGACCCCCTCCTCCTTTTCTATAAAAATTGATTAACGCATAGCCAGTGCTGCATTGACTGTGCTTACTGCCTTACCGTTCAAGTCTGCTGCCTGAAAATCGGTAATAGTAAAGTCACTGGCCTTGGGGGGTATTCCACTTGCCAGGTTCAGTGTCAGCAGCATGGTTTCGCCAACCCCAAAACCACTTGCTGCTTTACTGGCTACCACCACAGAAAGCTTGGCGGGTTGGCCTTCCACATGAACAGCCGTCACTACCAGTCCGCCTGCAACTGTTACGCCGGATGCGGTCACCAGCTTACTGCCGTCAACCTGCCCTGTTGCGTCCAGAGGCGGCGTTACTCCGGTTGGCAAGATAAATGTCAAACCAACTCCGGCCAAGGAGTTACCAGCCGTCAATGTACCCGATGTGGTCACCACCAGAGTTGCTGTGGAAGGCAGAGGTATATAGGATGTATCGGAACCGCTGCAGCCAAAGACAAGCGCTGTCAGCATAAACATCAGGAGTAATCGCAGTATCTTCATCATCGTCTCCCCGGCCTTACCGGCCCACGCTACGGCGTAGAATGTTAATTGAGTCAATCATATCAATCTTGCCATCGTTGTTGGAATCCATCTTGAGCGGATTAGCGCTGCTGACGGGCATGTTATTATTCATCCTCAGCACATTTTGAGCATCCTGTTTGGTAGAGGTTTTACAATCGGCTCTGTAAGTGCCCTGCAGACAGTCAACATCAGCCACAAACGCGCCTATTCCAAAATTTTTGTTTTTAAAAGCGTTTACCCAGTCAATACGGTTATTGGTGCATACCGCAGATTGCCCATCAATGACCTTGGGCGTAAAACCGTTCGCCAGACTGAACGTGGCGGTACAGTCCAGGATCCTGGGGTTACCATTTTTGTCATTACCGCAATCCTCCACCACCCTGAAGCTGTCTTTGTCTTGGAGAGTGACTTTAAATGCATCCTTACTGAAAAGCTTGGCTGTGGGGTCATTGCCGACACAGACATGGCCGCCTTTCACATCGGCACCAGGGGCTACGTTCATAATAAACGCTTCGCCACTGCTGCATGCTAACGCATCAGGCAATCCCAAAGCGAGATTGGGGGTTTTTTCGTATGTAGTACAGGCTGCTCCACTTGGGAAATCAGGATCCTTATTAACGACAAAACTACCGTTACCAGCAGTATCACTATTATAAATCAGGCTGCAGCCCAGGGAGAACGTTTCTTGCGCGCAATTGACAAAAAGAGCGAAGACGTCATTGTTCTTTGCCGTAATGTATAACGGATAAGGCCCGACAAAATTGTAGTACTTTGAAGTGAAACCATCTTTCGTCGGAATCTGTTTCCAGATACTACCCGTCACGGCAGGTTGCAATCCGTCTTTGTCTGAAGGCGTAATGATGACCTGGTTTGCCCTGGGGGTAGCAGCATCATTGGGCAGTCGCTTTTCAATCGTGATGGCAAAACCTAACGTATCTTTGCCTGCCTGATCCGGATCGCACTGAAACAACCCGTTTGAATCCCGGTACTGCCAGGAATAAACCCCGCTTGTCTTGCCGCCACAATAGTTACTGTCAGCTATTTGTGTGACATACTTTTTATAGGTGTCTGGCCAGGGGTGGCACTTTATTTTCTTGTCTTCAACGGGATCTCCCGCTTTCCAGCCAGGATTGTCGTAGGTGGTGTACTTTGTAGGCGGATAGAGTGAATTGTCATCTACCGCATCTGGTTTACAGGTAATCTGCAGCCGTGCATCGTTCGCTGTCAAGGGACCTAAGTGGTATCCTGGATTTTCGGGTGAGCAGCCGCTTGATGTCAGTGTTACCGGCTGTTTGGTGAACGGGTTGGTAACGGTATACGTATTCGGGCATACGGTGGTTCTCATGGATTCGACAGGATCGTTAGAGCATTCGGCGCCGCACCCGCACACCTTTTCCTTGGCGCACATGGCCGACAAGATAATGTAATCCTGCTGGTATTTGTAATCACTTGCATCAAAAACATACTGCTTGTAGGGACCAAGGCATGTGCCATTAATAATTGACCAAGGGCAGGGGGGCAGGTTTTTGCAGCCGGCAGCTTTACAGTCTTTGCTTGTATCAGTCCCCGCCCGCGATGGCGTAATGGTCATACCGAAATCGTAGCCATCCACCACGCTGATGTCATACCAGTGCTTCTTGTTAACGTCATCGACATACACCTCTGCCAAGGTGGCCGGCTCAGGACCATTGAAGCATTTGTTATCACTGCTACACACAACTTCATAACCTTTTTCGTTACTGGGAACACAGCAATTTCCGGTCTTGCAAACGCCATTCACACAACCGGTGCGGGCAAAGAAACGGCCGTTAAAATGCTGAGGCGCACACCAGGTAAGGGGGGGGGCAGTGGCTTTCAGCTGCCAGTTTTTACCGCTTGGGTCTGCATACCCTTTAAACGGTTTTATTACTTTGCCGTTAGCTTCAAATTCCGTCCCCCAGATGCCGATCACAACATCTTCAGCACTGTTATTGGTAAAGGTAATCTGATGGCCGACGCTTCCATCATACGCTGTGCATGCAGCGCCGGATGCAATCTGAATTCCTCCGGGCAGGCCTGTGGCAACAAGCAGAAAAACAGACAGACAGATCAAATATTTTTGAGCATAAACCATGACGTAACCTCCTTTTCTGGACCGCCGTACAGCACACGTTGATTGACTGCTTCCGAGTACCTGCTATTGAGAAGCCGGTATTGTATCCGCCGTTGGCTTCTCTTTTAAACCGGCCTTTTTCTCCTTTCCGACCCATGAGATCTGATATTCCTCAAGACTGATCACGCCGTCAAAGCCAAGAAGACCATGCCAGCTGAACTGCTGTTATGGCAGTGTGATTCCTGCCGCATCAAGCAGCCTTTGCGGGAAATTCTGCACACCGGCAGCTGAAAGCACTGATTGCGGCACGTTTTGCTGTCCTTGAATCAGAAAGTTACCCAGGAAGTTCAAATTAGTGGGGTAGAACAGACCATTCTCCCAGTAGGGGCAGACGTTGAAGTAGATAAGGTTTGTCAGGTAATTGCCGGTAAAGGTGATGTCGCCGTAGGTCCGGCAGCCGCCCAGATCGAATCCGTACGGAATGTTGTTCAACTCGCTGTAGGGCGGATAGGGCAGCAGGTTGTCAGGTGCTGCAGGGGGACCGAAATCAGTGAGACCGGTGGGGTTGTCATAGGAGACATTCCCTTTCAGCGTGACATAGCGGCTTCCCCCATCCGTGTAAAAGGTATTGCCGCCACCGGCAATCCGCTTGCCCCGGGCCACATTCCCCTCTATCAGCAGGGCATCCTCCATTGAACTGCCCTGCTGCCCGGTGGTGTAGATAGCACCCCCGTCCCATACCACCTGGAGAAAGCGCTGGATCAGGTTGTTAACGATCCGGTTATTGCTGTTGATGGTCGGTGTGGTAAACACTCCCCACTGTCCGCGGACGGCGTCCGGCACACCGGGGTACATGCCCGGATCCAGCAGTCCCCAGCCCCAGCCCATGGCAATGCCGGACCAGGGCACATCACTGATGGTGTTGTTGCTGATCAGGGTGTTGCGGCTGAAGCCGACATAGATGCCGGCCGCATCCACATACTCCTGCCCTGCCTTGTAGATCAGATTGTTTGTAATCCGGTTGTCCTGTGTCAGCTGTTCGGAAGATACCGGATGGTGATCAATGCGGGTAATACCTCCCAGTTGGATGGCCGCTGACGATAGGTCGGTAAACAGGCAGCTCTCGATGCTGTTCCCCTGGCTTCCAGTGTCAAAATCAAGGCCAACGCCCCCAAGATGCATGAACACCGCTTCCTTGAAGGTGATGTTCCGGGCGTAGGAAAAGCGGACATTTCCCGGAGTACGCACCGGCTCCTGAACATGGCCAAAGACATTCACCGGGTACCCGGCACCAACCAGATGGAACCCGCTCTGGTCGGAGACATACCCGTTCACCGCAGGATCGGTCCAGGTTGCGTAGGCGAAGGTCAACCCTTCGAAACGGATATCGGTAACCGGTTGCGCCGGTTGTCCCCGGGCGTCGAGCAGCGCGTCAAGCACCGGCAGCTCCACCTGCGCGGTTGCCAGATCCTCCCCTGGGCGCGGCATGTAGTACAGCATGCCCCCGGACGGGTCCGACTCGTCCAGATACCATTCCCCCGGCTCATCGAGGAACTGTTTGGCATTCTCGAACCGTGTTACCTGCCAGAAGCTCCACAGGCCCGGCTGACCGGTTGTGCTTGCCAGAAAGAGGTTCGCGTTTGCCCAGGGCTGCGGCTTTATGGTAATCAGTCCGGTCTTTTCTGGCACAGGCAGGGGAGGATAACCGAGGGGAGGAACGTAAGGCAGAAATTGTGGATACGGCGTATGGCCGGGATACGGGATGACTGACGCAAGCGGTACCGACATCATCTTCCACTGGGTGATGATAACCGCCTCGATCTTCGGGATGTTGGTCCATTGCGACGGGTCCTGCCAGACCTTGGGAGGTCCGTTCGCCGGGAGCAGATACTGGATGCCGTCAGGTTGCGGCACTCCGTTCAGGTAGTAGAAGGCCGGTCTGAACGAAGGAGGGTAGTCAATGGTCCTGGCCCGCACGGCACGTACGCCGTTGACATACAGCTGGCGCGAGGAGACCTTGCCCACAATGGCCCTGTAGACTCCGGGCAATGCGTTGTCCCGGGTCCAGTTTTTCACCGGTAATGAGCCGACGAGTACCGGACGCTCACCCGGTGCTGCCCGGTACACCACCGGACGACCCGGCTGACCGGAATCACGCCAATCCAGTGTCAGCGTGTGATCAAGCCGGTAGGTACCACCCCTGAGCGTAACAACGATATCGCCGTTCCTCTGGGCCTGCGGCAGTGACCGGATGACATCCCGCGCTCGCTCAAGGGTTGCAAATGGTTCGCTGGCGGTGCCGGGAGCGTTGTCGTTGCCCTGGGGGGATACCCATAACTCGGTGCGGTATGCCGGGCCGGAACCGCCACTATCGCTGCATCCGGATAAGGCAGACAGCAGCAAAGATATCATCAGCGTCACAGTCAGCCGTACAGCCATTCCCTTTCTGGCGATCACGGTACACCTCCACCTCTATCCATTAATGCAGGCTGTCGATACTCAGGAGGCAGCCGCCTGGCTGCCTCCGTGACTGGTGTGCGTCCTTCCTCCAGACTATTTCGGACAGAAGGTAATGTTGTAATTCACGTTGACCGCATCACTCTTCCCGGTGCAGGTAAACGTCCCTGACTTGTCGTCATAGGGGTAGGTGTAGGATGCCGGAGATGCGGTATGGAACAGTTTGTAATAGGGTAATGCCATGCTGATCCAGCTGGGGTTTGATGAAAGACCTTTAGCCGTCCCAAAGTCATTCATCCAATCCGGGTAACCACAGCAGTTTGAGTCCGCTCCT
>CAXNJF010000112.1:0-5891 GCA_964202585.1 Trichlorobacter sp.
TGTGCAGAAACCGATCTGTTACAGGAGGCCGGCCGGGTTGCTGTGCTGGATACGCTGATCCACAATGCGGTCAGGCGAGGTCTGATTAGCGGCGCTGTGGTGCTTGTTGGCAATCATAAAGAGACGCTTTATGCCCAGGCGGTCGGCAGGGCTGGTTTTGAGAAAGATGCCCGACCATTGACGTTATCAACGGTGTTTGATGTCGCTTCCCTGACCAAGGTATTTGCCACAACTCCGGCGATTATCAGGCTGATGGATCAGGGAAATCTTTCCTTGCTTGATCCTGTCTCTCGCTGGTTTCCTGAGTTCGCTGGCAGTGATATTACCATTCTGCATCTGTTGACCCACACCTCCGGCCTCTACGACGGCATGCTTGACCATGATGCCCCTCTGGAAAGCGCCATCCGCCGGGCAGGGCTCAAGGCAGGATCAGTCAGGGCCGGTACACGTTTTCAATATGCAGATATCAACTTCATCCTGCTTGGAAATCTGGTGCGGCGGGTAAGTTCAATGGGGTTGGATCAGTACTGTCAGGAGTCATTTTATAAGCCTCTCAACATGCTGAACAGCAGCTTTAATCCTGAAGTGAAGACGAACACTGCCGCAACATTGGGAGGGCGTACCGGTGTTTTGAACGGTGTTGTGCAGGATGGCAACGCCCGACTACTGGGGGGGGTTGCCGGCCATGCCGGCCTGTTCAGTACAGCAGATGATCTGGCCCGTTTTTCCCGGATGTTGCTGAATAGTGGCGAGCTGGATGGCAAAAAAGTGCTGTCAGCAAGGGCTGTTTCCCAGATGACGGCCCCTTATTACTTTCGTAACGGAAGTATCGTCAGAGGGTTGGGGTGGGATCGCGAATCGCCTTTTTCATCCCCCAAGGGCACACTTTTTTCAGAGGTTTCCTACGGTCACACCGGTTACAGCGGTACATCTGTCTGGGTTGACCCTCAAGCTGATCTGTATGTCATACTGCTCACTACCCGGATAAACTATTCTAATCGTCGTAGTTTTAACAGGTTACGGAGTGATATATCGACGGCGGCTGCGGTCTTGTTTGCGCGGCAAGAGCAGCAGACAGTCTCACAAATGCTGAAAAATACAGAGCCTTGACACTTGGCAGACCGTATGGTAGTGTTTCGCACGTTTTTATCAATATTTTCAACGCATCATCAGCAATCCTCACCGGGAGGGACCGATGGGCAGTATCTCAATACTTCTGGCCGATGACAGTATTACTATTCAGAAAGTGGTCGGCATCATTTTTGGGGCTGATGACTACACCCTCACTATTGTCGATAATGGCAAGGCAGCCGTGCAGAAGGCACAGGAAATCAAGCCTGATGTACTGCTGATTGATACTCTGATGCCAGGCATGAGTGGCTATGAGGTCTGTGAAGCGATCCGTAAGGACGCAACCCTTGCAGCCAAGCCGCTGTTGCTCTTAACCGGCTCATTTGAGCCTTTTGATGAAGCAAAAGCCCGCCAGTGTGGCGCTGACGACCATATTGTAAAGCCGTTTGAGTCGCAGCAGATTGTTGCCAAGGTACAAGAGATGTATCAGATGGGGCTTAATCGCGCCGGTGCGGCGGCAGTGGCTTCAGAACCTGTTGCGGAGATGGTTGCGCCTGTTGTGGAACCAACGGTTACAGAAGAAGAACCGTTGGTTTTTGAGCAAACAGCGATAGAATCTCCGTTAGCTGAGGAAGCTACTTTTGTGGCTGAGCCGTTTCCGTTTGAGCCTGAACCTGTTGTTGCCTTTACAGAGCCAGTGATGGAATCTGTGCCAGAGCCTGAACCGCTCCGTCCTCCTGACGACCCCTGGGGGGCCTTTACCCAGCAGTCTCCTGTTGAAACAACCCCGATATCGGTAGAGGATTCAATCCCTTCACCCTTTGAGGACAGCCAGCCTGATGTTATGGCCCTCTTGAATGATGATACCACACTCCCGTCGACTCCCATGTCTGAAGAGGACAATATAGGAGCTTCCTGGGTACCGGTTGAAGAGCAGACCTTTGAATTCCGCGAGGAGGTGGCTACCGCTCCTTCAGCTGTGGTTGAGGAGGCTGTTGCATCTGTTATCCTTCCGGAACCTGAGCCTGCCTTCAGCCCTGATGCCTTTGAGCCGGTTGCAGCAGTTGAGCCGGTAACCGAACAGGTTGCCGAGGTTCCCACCCAAATGGTGGCCCCCGTTGAAGCCGTAGCAGAACTGCCGGTGGTTGCTCCTGTTACTGCTGCAGTTGCTTTAACGGACGAGCAGTTGAAGACCGCCCTGCTGTCTGCCTCAAAAGAAACCATTGAGCGGATCGTCTGGGAAGTCGTCCCTGATCTGGCAGAGACGATGATCAAAGAAGCTATCAGGCGGATTACTGAAGGTAAATAAGCAGTCCATACATAGCAGCATGAGTGGGGATGGCGACATCCCCATTTCTGTTTCAGGAGGAGAAAAACATGATCAAGCAGGCCATTGCACGGGTAGTTGATCATCATAATCTGACCGAAGGGGAGATGATCGAGGTAATGAACCAGATCATGTCCGGTGAATGTACCCAGGCCCAGATCGGCGCCTTTATCACCGCCCTGCGGATGAAGGGTGAAACCGTGGAAGAAATAACCGGCGCAGCACGGGTGATGCGGGAGCGGGCAACTCCGATCCGGGTCGGACGTAATGTGCTGGATATAGACCGCGACGATATCAACCTTGATCAGGAAACCATTCTGGATGTAGTCGGTACCGGTGGTGACGGCACCAACACCTTCAATATCTCCACCACTGTTTCCATTGTTGTGTCGGCTTGCGGTGTAAAGGTTGCCAAACATGGTAACCGTTCGGTTTCATCTGCCTGTGGCAGCGCGGATGTGCTGGAAAAACTAGGGGTGAACCTTGATGTTACCCCGGAGCAGGTTGAGCGCTGCATCAATGAAATCGGGATCGGTTTCCTGTTTGCTCCGGCGCTGCATGGTGCCATGAAACATGCCATCGGCCCCCGGCGAGAGATCGGTATCCGTACCATATTCAATATTCTGGGGCCGCTCACCAACCCTGCTTGCGCTGATTGCCAGGTTATGGGGGTCTACCGTGAAGACCTGGTGGAAAAACTGGCCGGTGTGTTACATCGGCTTGGTTGTAAGCATGGCTATGTGGTGCATGGCAGGGATGGCATGGATGAGATTACTCTGACTGGTGAAACCGCTGCTGCAGAAGTTACTCCCGATGGTGTCCGCCTGTTCACGATCACTCCGGAAGAGTGTGGCTTTACCCGCTGCAGCATGCAAGAGCTGAAAGGGGGCGATGCCATTGCCAATGCTACCATAGTGCGGGGGGTGCTTGATGGCCAGGCAGGCCCCCGCCGGGATGTGGTGCTGTTGAACGCAGCATATGCGCTTGTGGCTGCAGGACGTTGTGTCACTGTGCCGGAAGGCATTGCTTTGGCTGCCAATGCTATTGATTCAGGCGTTGCCCGCACACAACTGGAAAAACTGGCCGTACTTACCAGCTAACGAGGACAGAGATGAACGATACCCCTGATATCCTGAAAAACATAGTTGCCCACAAACGGGAAGAGGTTGCCGCAGCGCGACTGACTGCTTCCATTGATGAGATGAAAGTCAGGATTTCTGACCTTGAAGACATCCCGCGCGGCTTTGAACGTCACCTGCGTGAGGCGGTCGCTTCAAACTGGACCGCCATCATTGCCGAAGTCAAGAAAGGATCTCCAAGCAAAGGGGTGATCCGCGAAGAGTTCGATCCGCTTGAGATCGCCGAGATCTATCAGAATAACGGGGCAACCTGCCTTTCTGTCCTCACCGATGAAAAATTCTTTCTGGGACACTTGCGCTTTCTGGCCCTGATCCGTGAACAGGTTGGTCTGCCGATGCTTCGGAAAGATTTTATTATTGATCCTTTTCAGGTCTATGAGGCCCGCGCTGCCGGAGCTGACGCTATCCTGCTGATCGCCTCCATTCTGGAGCCGCAACAGATCGTCGATCTGGCCGGTATCGCCCGTGAACAGCATCTGGATGTTCTGCTGGAAGTCCATGATGAGCAGGAGATGGAAGTAGCCTGCAAAACCGACATCGGACTGATCGGGGTTAACAACCGTAATCTGCGCACCTTTGTAACTGATCTGGGCACTACTGAACGGCTGTCAAAAATACTGCCTGCCGGACGCCTGCTGGTAACAGAAAGCGGTATCAACAGCAGGGCCGATATCAAAAAACTCCATGCAGCAGGTGCAGGTGCCTTTTTAATTGGTGAAGCGATGATGCGGGAAGACGATATTGGCGCAAAGCTGCAAGAGTTGTTGGGATAGTAAACGACGGCTGAATCCTCGCCAAGGCTTCGTATACTGGATTAACCCTCCGGTCAGGGTAATGAGATGTTCCCGCTCCTGCTGACGGGGGGAGGCGGAAAAAATATGAGGCCCGCAAAAAAAATGCGGGCCTCAAGGTTTTAACTGTTTATTATGCACCATACTAATGGTCTTCAGGCTGCAATAAACCAGCCTGTACGTTTTTCATATGTAACGGTACTACTCAGGCGGACTGTCTTCCATATTTGTTAACCTCCATACTTTTGCATGGTACTGCGCGGAATAACAACTCAATCTACCGTCTTTTCTCCTTGTGATGCGTGGTTTCAGGTAGCGCTACCTTGTTTTTAAGATACCTCTTCCAGACAAATAAAACAGTCTTTTTTTATTTTTTTTAGCGGCGTATAGTTACTTGTTACAATTTCCCGGTAACATCCGTTCAGCTGCATCACTTGGCTTATTTCCTCCCCTTTACTCGAAAGCCAGCTTGTTCCATGGCACTCAGATCAAGCCCTCCAGCTGATGTCACCGGTCTTGGCCTGGGTTGTGACGCCTGTGCCGGTCTGCTGGCAGGGGCCGCACCGGCCTCCGCCTCTTTGATGGAAAGCGCGATCCGCTTGCGTTGTGGATCAGCAGACAGCACCTTAACCTTGACCACCTGCCCTGCCTGTACCGCATCATTGGGATCTTTTACAAAACGGTTGGCCAGATGACTGACATGCACCAGGCCATCCTGATGGACGCCAATATCCACAAAAGCTCCAAAAGCGGTCACGTTGGTCACCACCCCCTGCAGGATCATCCCCTCCTTCAGGTCGCTGATCTCACGGATATCATCACGGAAGTCAGCCGTCTGGAACTGTTTACGGGGATCGCGGCCCGGCTTTTTCAACTCCTCCAGAATATCCCGCAGGGTCGGCAAGCCGACACTCTCACTAACATACCGGTTCAGGTCGATTTTTTCAGCCAGTGCCGGACTTCTGGTCAACTCTTCAAGGGAGACGTTCAGATCTTTTGCAATCTGCTCAACCAGCGGGTAGCGCTCCGGGTGCACAGCGCTGTTATCCAGAGGATGCTTGCCGCCACGGATTCGCATGAATCCAGCCGACTGTTCAAAGGCCTTGGCGCCGAAACGGGGCACTTTCATCAGCCCTTTTCTTGAGGCAAAGGGGCCGTTCTCATCGCGATAACGGGATATCGCTTTGCCCAGGGCCGGGCCTACACCGGCCACATATGACAGCAGCGCCCATGACGCGGTGTTCAAATTCACTCCCACATAGTTGACCCCTGATTCAACCACCTCATCCAGAGACTTCTTGAGCATGGTCTGGTTGACATCATGCTGGTATTGCCCTACCCCGATGCTCTTGGGATCAACCTTGACCAGTTCTGCCAGCGGGTCCTGCAGACGGCGGGCAATGGAGATGGCTCCCCGCACGGTCAGATCCAGCTCAGGAAATTCCTCCCGTGCTATCTCCGAGGCAGAGTAAATGCTGGCCCCGGCTTCACTGACCATCACCACCGGCAGATGCCTGCCTGCTCCGGCCAGAGTCTCTTTGGTGAACAGTTCCATCTCTCGAC
>CAXNJF010000113.1:0-5845 GCA_964202585.1 Trichlorobacter sp.
TGGCCGACCTTCTTGATCTCACCATCAATAATCTTGAACATGTCTCCACTCTCGCAGGTCCACGCATCTCCTTCTTCCGGCGGGTTCGGGAAGTTGCGGTGCCCCAGAAAGACCTCTTGATCGTCGATGTATCCGAACCAGTCCAGTGACCCGGTCATCCAGATTTTGGTTTGCAGTTCCATATCAGAATAGCTCCTTGTTTGGTAAAGAATAGGTGACTTTCCGGTAAATGCACGGTAGATGTCAATGCATTTTTACCGAAAAAGTCTGCTGCAGCGGCTTGACTTTCGCGGGGGGAATGGTTACATCTTCAAACAATACCGGAGCAGTCTGCTTTCATATTCCAAACCGTTTTAGTAACAGGTGAAGCCATGCCACGTTCAGGGGGCAAGAAACCGTCGTTTACAGGGCAGTACAACCGGCATCTTGATGAGATGCGGTCGCTGTTGCGTACCCTTGATCCTCGCTTGTCCGCAGAGGATGAGGGCAGCCTGACCACTGCCATGGATATTTACGAAACAGAGCAGAACTTGGTCCTTGAGTTTGATTTGCCGGGAGTCAGCCCGGAAAGTATCAGTCTGATGCAGTGCGGCATGGTATGTGTGATTCAGGCAGAAAAACTGGCAGAACTACCACCGGAGCAGGTGCGGTATCTCTGTCTTGAACGTCATTTTGGACGGCTTCGTCGTACCGTGCGGTTGCCGGATCTGGTTGACCCCACGAATCTGCGTGCTGAATACCAGCGTGGAGTCTTGCGCATCATCTGCCCCAAGGGACAGGAACGCCGTATTTTGATTAAGGAGTTAGCCAGTGAGTAAGCTAGACAACGAACAGAACAACGAACCCACCATAATCGCGGAAGAGGAACTGCGGATACCGGAGCAGTTACCATTGTTGCCGATTCGGGATGTGGTTGTTTATCCCTTTATGATTATTCCTCTTTTTGTTGGTCGTGAGATGTCAATTAAGGCGGTTGATCAGGCTCTGGCTGGTGATCGGATGATCATGCTGGCCACCCAGCATGATATCGGTGACGAGGATCCCACTCCGGACAAGATTTATAACGTCGGCACCGTGGCCATGATCATGCGGATGCTGAAGCTGCCGGACGGGCGGGTCAAAATTCTGGTACAGGGGCTGGTCAAGGCCAGGATTGCCGAGTATGTAGAGTACAAACCGTTCCATACCGTGCGGATTGAACGACTGATTGAACCGGCAGTGGTTGATACGCTTGAGACCGAAGCCTTGATGCGCACGGTGCGGGAACAGCTGGCTAAAATTGCCGAGTTGGGCAAGCAGATCTCCCCCGAAGTGATGGTTATTCTGGAAAATATCTCTGATCCCGGCAGTATGGCCGATTTGATCGCAAGCAATCTTGGCCTCAAGCTGGGTGAAGCCCAGATGCTGCTTGAGATTGAAGATCCGATCAAGCGTCTGACCAAGGTCAATGACCTGCTGGCCCGCGAGCATGAGATGTTGTCGGTGCAGGCACAGATCCAGAATGCTGCCCGTGAAGAGATGGGCAAGAATCAGAAGGAATATTACCTGCGGGAGCAGATGAAGGCGATCCAGCAGGAGCTTGGAGACCATGACGGCAAGGAAGAGCTGGAAGAGCTGCGTAAGTCGATCGAAGCAGCCAAGATGCCGGAGGTCGCCCAGAAAGAGGCGCTGAAGCAACTGGGGCGGCTGGAGCGGATGCATGGTGATTCAGGTGAGGCCGGAGTGATTCGCACCTATCTGGACTGGCTGATTGATATCCCCTGGTCAAAAACTACCCGTGATTCCCTTGATATTGTCAGGGCCAAGAAGATTCTGGACGAGGACCACTCCTATCTGGACAAGGTCAAGGAGCGGATACTTGAATTTCTGGCGGTGCGCAAGCTTAACAAGAAAATGAAAGGTCCGATTCTCTGTTTTGTGGGACCGCCTGGTGTGGGCAAAACCTCACTGGGCAAGTCCATCGCCCGTGCTCTGGGGCGCAAGTTTGTGCGGATCTCCCTGGGCGGCGTACGGGATGAGGCCGAGATTCGCGGTCACCGCCGCACCTATCTGGGGGCATTGCCTGGCCGGATCATTCAGGGGATGAAACAGGCTGGCAGTAAAAACCCGGTCTTTATGCTGGATGAGCTGGACAAGCTGGGCTATGACTACAAGGGGGATCCTTCAGCAGCACTGCTGGAGGTACTTGATCCGCAACAAAACAACTCGTTCTCCGATCATTACGTTAATCTGCCCTTTGATCTGTCCAACGTCCTGTTTGTGGCCACGGCCAACCACAGTGATCCGATCCCGTCGGCACTCTATGACCGGATGGAGGTCATTAATATCCCCGGTTACACCGAAGAAGAGAAGCTGGATATCGCCACCCGCTATCTGGTGCCTCGCCAGCTGAAGGATAACGGCCTGAAGGCGAAACATATCGTCTTTGAGGAAGAGGCGATCAAGGAGCTTATAGCCAAATATACCCGTGAGGCTGGTCTGCGAAATCTGGAACGGGAGATCGGCAATGTCTGCCGCAAGGTGGCCCGTAAGATTGCAGAAGGACACAAACGCCAGATCAAGATCACACCGGCAGCAGTTGCAACCTTTCTGGGGGCAGCCAAGTTCCTGCGGGATGATGAGATGGATAAGAACGAGATCGGTGTAGTCAACGGCCTGGCCTGGACCTCGGTGGGTGGGGAAGTGCTGCATATTGAAGCCACCTCCATGAAAGGCAAGGGGGGGTTAACTTTAACCGGCCAACTGGGTGATGTGATGAAAGAGTCAGTCCAGGCAGCGCTGGCCTACATCCGTTCCCACGGCAACGAGTTTCATATCGCTCCGGAATGGTTCCAGGAAAACGAAATTCACGTCCATGTTCCGGCCGGTGCTGTGCCCAAGGACGGCCCTTCTGCCGGGTGCGCCATGGTAACTGCCCTGGTCTCGGTCTTGACCAAAATAGCCGTTAGGAAAGATGTGGCAATGACCGGTGAGTTTTCCCTGAGAGGCAGGGTGATGCCGATCGGTGGCTTGAAGGAGAAAATTCTTGCAGCGGTACGGGCAGGGATGAAGACGGTCATTATCCCGGAGCAGAACAAGAAGGATCTGGAAGATATCCCCAAAGAGATGCAGAAGAAGGTTCGGATCATACCGGTCAGAGAGATTGACGAGGTGCTGAAACTGGCGCTGGAAAAGTATCCGCCGCCAGCCCCCAAGGCAAAAGCCAAGCCGACCACACCCAAGGTGGTGGTCAGGCCGAGTAAAGAGATATCGGTGTGATGGAAGTTAGATAGCCGTTTCAAGGGGGTATGGTGTGATTGGCATCATGCCCCTTTTGTTTTTGGAGGTAAACTTGACATACACATATTTGGTTATATAGTGATGTGTATATGGAGGTGTCAGTATGGGAATGGTACGCTATCAGATGTTTATTGATGAAGGGCAAAAGAAAATCCTGGATGATTTACACCAGAGATTGCAAGTTCCTGTGGCAGAGCTTGTTCGCCGTGCCATTGACCGTTTTATTGGTGATCAGGCGTCTGAAACCGTCTACCCGCAAGCAGATGAACATATTAATGGCCTGCTGGCGTTGGCTGGTGTGTGCGAGGGTGGTCCGGCTGATCTGGCAGATAATCATGATCAGTACCTCTATGGAAACAAGAATTCGTGAAGTCTACCCGTAAGGTTTTTTTTGATACATGGGGATGGCTTGCCATTGCGCACCGTGATGACCAGCGTCACGAAGAGGTTACGTCCTTTTATCGTGATTTCATGCTTGCTGGAGGAGTTCCTGTTACCAGCGATTATATCCTCTCGGAAACGATTTCGCTATTACGTGTGCGTACCACGGCAAAAGGGACGGCACAATTTGTAGATGGTATTCTTGCCGGTGTGCGCGCCGGGAAGATCGGTCTGGAGCGAATTACTGAAGAACGCTGGACTGCTGCCTGGCAACTCAGCAAGAAATTTGCCGATAAACCGGATATTTCTTTTGTCGATCTGACTTCCTTTGCATTGATGAAAGAGTTACGCATTACCGAGGCGTTGACTGCAGACCGTCATTATGAGCTGATTGGCATGGGGTTCAGGAAGCTATTTTGAAAGCGAATGTTGCGGTAAAATATCAGGTAATACAGAATCAACACACTCATCAGGTCGAGATTGAGAAGATACTTGATCTGAAAGGGCAGGTTGCGTGGGATGGTGATCTTGAGCAGATGAGGCAGGATCGGACTGCTACCTTGAAACCACCCATGAAAGGGTTACCATGAAACGACTGGTTGCAGTAGCTTAGTCCAAATTTTGCGTTAGCCTATGACAACAGGGGTATTGCTTGGGGACTTTCCGGTAATATAGTACGTGGCTGTCAGGATTTAAGTAAGGCATGTTCATTGGGCACCTGTGAGGGATATGAACTCTCACAGCAAAATGGCTTTTGTAAGTAACGTACTGAATTAGTCTAACCTGATTTTTAGCTGAATTCACTACGATCCCTCAGCAGCCTTTATGCAGGAGATCAACAAGGGTGAAGTGGTGATGAAAAAAAGGCGAAGAGTAGAACACCCGATAAGAGAGGAACTTTATCATGGCATCACTAATAACAGCAGACCCGGCAATTTTGGGTGGTAAGCCGATTATTCGCGGCACCCGTATCTCCGTTGACTTTGTTTTAGAGCTCTACGCAGCAGGTGTTTCCAGAGAAGAAATCCTTGCCGATTATCCGCACCTGACTCCAGAGGCCTTAAGCGCCTGTTTGGCATACGCCGCACATGCCATGAAAAACGAAATATATCTTGATCTTAAGGCTGCCTGATGCAGTTTAATCAGCTAAAATTACTGACCGACGAAAATATCTCTCCCAAAGTAGTATCGTTTTTTCGCGCACACGGCTTTAACGTCTATGATGTCAAGGAGTCTGGCTTGCAGGGGACGACTGATCTGAACCTGCTTTCTCTGGCAAACAAACAACAGCGATTTGTGGTAACGCATGATTCTGATTTCGGGACGCTGGCCTTCAACAATAATCACCCTTGTTACGGCATTATCTACCTGCGCCTGAAGCTACCGACAGCTGATAATGTCATACTAACGCTCACCGTCTTGTGTAACATGAACCCAGATTTTCAGCCCGGATCATTAGTGGTACTCGATGAGCACAGGATGCGGGTACGGCAATTATGATTAAGTTTGGGGACAGGACAATATACTGAATGTACAGCGCTTCTTCTTCCCTCTCCTCTCTCGGTGAATTCGGTCTGATCGATCAAATCCGCGCCCGTTTCCCCCAGCCTGCAGCACCTGAACTGGGAATCGGCGATGATGCCGCCCTGCTGTCCCCCACGCCCGGCTGTCAACTGCTGGTATCCACCGACCTGCTGGCTGAAGCGGTTCACTTTGATCTGGGTTTTGGTTCGGCTCACTTGCTGGGGCGCAAGTCTCTGGCCGTTAACCTGTCTGATATCGCCAGTATGGGAGCAATCCCCCGCTGGTTCTTCCTTTCGCTGGCCATTCCGGCCGGATTTCCACTTGAAATCGTAAAAGTTTTTCTGGATGGTCTGGCAGAACTGGCTCGTGAGAACAACTGCATTCTGGCAGGTGGTGATACCTGTGGATCAAAGGGGGGACTGACGATTTCGGTTACCATTATGGGGGAGCAACGCCCGGAACTGATCCTGAAACGGAGCGAGGCAAAGCCCGATGATGATGTCTGGGTCAGTGGCACATTGGGGGATTCTGCGTTGGGGCTGAAGCTGTTGCTGGAGGGGACACGAATTGGTAGCGAACATGACCCGTTGCTGCTGCGTCACCTTGATCCGACACCGCGCTGCAGTCTGGGGCTGGAACTGGCTGAATCCGGTTTGGTGCA
>CAXNJF010000114.1:0-5841 GCA_964202585.1 Trichlorobacter sp.
TTGCTGTAGCGGGCACCGGAGGCTGACATTGCTGATGGTAACGTGACAACAGCTGTATCAGGCAGCCGCAGCGTAACCTTGTTGCCAGCCAGATCAAAACAGGCCTCAAGCTGTTTTCCGTCAGCAGCCGTATAGCCTGCAGCCACCTGACGGGTCCCGCTTCCGCCACACGGCAACGTGGCTGCATTGACGGACACAGACCAGACCAGTATCAAACCAGTAATCAACAGTCTTGGCATACTTACTCCTTTCCAACATGTTTACATTCATTTATGGAAGTAACTCTTTAGCCACAAGAATCAAGACTGAACGTCCTTCAACCGGTAAACCGGTCTGGTTTTCAAGCAGACACTCGGAACCAGGTTCACAACTATCCTGCGGTGATCGGGCGCTTGTATTAACAAACAGATGCCATTTCAGCTTACCAGGCAGATGGGGAAACTCGAAGAACAGCCCCTCGCTATACATGTTCATGGCAACATAGATATGATTGTCAACAAATGTGCTTGCTCTGGCATACGAGCCCCACAACATAAAAGCCAGCACACGGCTTGAGCCTGACCAGTCAGGCTGCCAGGCTTTTACACCATGCCATGAAATATCGGTATGTCCACGACCGTGCAGATCCTGATTGCTTAAATGGGTCTTGCCTCTCAGCACAGGATGGACCGCCCTGAAGGCGAGGCAGTTTTTGAAGAAACGAAACAGATCTGCGTTCCTGTCAAGCAGCGTCCAGTCCAGCCAGTTCAGCTCATTGTCATGGCAGTAGGCGTTGTTGTTTCCCAGCTGGGTGCGCCCCATCTCGTCCCCCATCAGCAGCATCGGCACCCCCTGGCTGACCATCAGCATGGCAAGGGCATTTTTCATCTGCTGCAATCGCAAGGACTGGATGGCCGGATCATCGCTTGGCCCTTCACAGCCGCAATTCCAGCCAAGATTCCCGTCGCACCCGTCCCGGTTCTGCTCGCCGTTCGCTTCATTATGCTTGGTGTTGTAGGAGACCAGATCAGCCAGGGTGAAACCATCGTGGCAGGTAATAAAGTTGATCGAGGCGACCGGCCCCCGGCTGTTCCAGGCGTACAGATCAGGCGAGCCCTGAATCCGCTGCACCATAGATCCAACCATCCCCATCTCTCCCCGCAGGAATCTGCGGGCATCATCGCGGTATTTGCCGTTCCATTCTGCCCAGCGGCCATAGGCAGGGAAGGAACCCACCTGATACAGCCCGCCTGCATCCCAGGCCTCAGCAACAAGCTTGCATGAACCCAGTACGGGATCAAATGCCAACTCTTCAAGCAAGGGGGGATTAGCCAGAGGTGTGCCGGACTGGTCACGCCCCAAAATAGCGGCAAGGTCAAAGCGAAAACCGTCAATATGGTATTCAGAAACCCAGTAACGGAGGCACTCCAGCACAAAAGCACGCATAATCGGATTGTTGCAGTTGAGGGTGTTGCCGGTTCCACTGAAATTCTGATAGTGACCATCCGGGGTCAGCATGTAGTAGGTGACATTATCGATACCCCGGAAGGAGATGGTCGGACCATGCTCATTGCCTTCTGCGGTGTGATTGAAGACAACATCCAGCATCACTTCAATCCCGTTTTTGTGGAGAGCCTTGACCAGATTTTTCAACTCGTCGGCCACCATGGTGCCGTCTTTATTCTTTCCGGTGGCAGCATACCCCGGTTTTGGTGCGAAAAAACCGACCGTACTGTAGCCCCAGTAATTAACCAGCAGCTCGCCTGTTTCCAGGTCTGTACGACTGTTTTCAGATTCATCAAACTCAAAAACCGGCAACAGCTCAACACAGTTGATCCCCAGTTCCTTCAGGTATGGAATCTTTTCATGGATAGCTGCAAAGGTGCCGGAATACTTCACCCCTGATGAAACATGGCGGGTAAAGCCACGCACATGCAGTTCATACACCATCAGGTCTTCAAACGGAATTTCAAGCAGACGATCCCCTTCCCAGTCAAAATCATCACGGATAATCCGGGCACGATGCTGATAACTATCGTTCAGGTCAGGCGGAAGTCCCCAGACATCACGGCCTCCGATAGCCTTGGCATAGGGATCAAGCAGAATCTTGGCAGGATTAAAACGATGAAAACCCGGTTGACCTCGTTCCACACGTGGATACGGGCCATCCATGCGATAGCCGTACTCGATAGTTTCATAATCCAGGTCAAAGACCGTCATGCAGAACACCTTGCCGATCCTGAAGTCACCCCAGACCGCTTCGTCCGTCTCTGCCTTCAGGAATGATCCACGGAACGGAATCTCAACCAGGGGCTCTGCTTCCCCTTTTTTGAACAACACCAGAACGCAGTAATCGGCATGGCGGGAAAAAACCGAAAAATTGACGCCTTCAGGGATAAGGGTAGCGCCAAAGGGATACGGGCGACCATGGCGCACCCGGTAGCCCTGATAGGTGTGAGTTGCATAACTATCGATACGTTCCATGACGTTTCCGGCTTATCCCTTTAAAAACTGCTGTGCCTGATCCAGATCAAACTCACCTTCCAGCTTGGCCACAGCCAGTGCCGCCGTGTAGTTGCCCACCACGTTCACCACCGTTCTGCCCATATCCAGGATCCGGTCAATCCCCAGGATAATGCTGATCCCTTCTATCGGCAGGCCCACCGAGCCCAGGGTAGCGGTCAGAACCACCATCGAGGCGCCCGGTACCCCGGCGATCCCCTTGGAAGTCAGCATCAGGGTCAACACCAGCATCAGCTGCTGAAACAAGGTCAAGTGAATACCGTACATCTGGGCGATGAACAGGGCCGCCAGAGCCTGATAGAGGGTGCTGCCGTCAAGATTGAAGGTATAACCGGTGGGGATAACGAACGAGGCAACATGGGAAGGAGCACCACACTTTCCAGCCTTGGCAATGATGTTTGGCAGCACGGTCTCGCTGCTGGCAGTGGAAAAGGCCAGCAGGATCTCTTCCTGGATGGAATGTAACAGCGCGACAAGGCTGATTCCCAGCCAGCGGCAGACCAGGCCGATCACCAGAAACACAAACAGCAGCATGGCGCCATACACCGTTACCGTCAGCTTCAACAGCGGCAGCATGGTATGGATACCAAATTTTGACACGGTCAGGGCGATCATGGCAAACACCCCTACCGGGGCGAAGCGCATCACAATGTTGGTTACTTTAAACATCACCTCAGCAAACCCTTTAAACAGCTCCAGCACCGGGCCGGCTTTTTCTCCCACTGCAGACAGGGCCAGACCGAACATGACCGAAAAGAAAATCACAGCCAGCATATCTGCCTTGGCCAGTGAATCAACGATGTTGGTGGGAACAATACTGATCAGGGTCTCTGCCAGCGTATGTGAATGGGCTTTTTCTGCAAAAGCGGAGGCGATCTGCGATCCACCGGTAGGCAGCTCCACCCCCACTCCGGGCTGGATGATATTGGCAGCCAGCAGGCCGATGATAATGGCGGCTGTGGTCAGCACCTCAAAGTAGATAATGGTCTTTAAGCCCAGTCGCCCAAAGCTGTGGGCCGCACCGCTGCCAGCCACACCAACCACCAGGCTTGCCACCACAATCGGCACCATGATCATCTTGAACATCCGCACAAAGATGGTGCCCAGCGGTTCAACCAGAGAGATGAAAGCCTGATTACCGGCAAATAGCCAACCTGCCAGGATACCGGCGACCATGCCAATCATGACCAGTGTTGCAAGTCCGGGCTTTTTCATGACTCCCCCTTAGCTGTATACCAGGCGCTTTTTATACCTCAAGTAAACCGGATAATGTGCGGGACAGCAGGGCAAATTCTTCAATGTCCAGTGTCTCTCCCCGGCGTTGACCATCAATGTTACAGGATGACAACAGCTGCTCAAGCTGATCAACCTCTGCCAGTCCACCACTTTTCAAACAGTTCCACAAGGTCTTGCGCCGCATGCCAAAGGCAGCCTTTACCAACCGTTCAAACAGATACTGATCAGCTACCTCTACCCGTGACGTAGCCAATGGCGCCAGACTGATCACCACTGAATCAACTTTGGGAGACGGAAAAAAACAGCCCGGCGACACGATAAACTCCCGTTTCACGTCAAACCATTGCCGGAACAATACCGTCAGGATGCCATAGTCACTGCAGTCAGGCGGAGCAGCCAGGCGCTCACCAACCTCTTTCTGCAACATCACCACCAGCTTTACAAAGCGATGCCGTTCTTCCAAAAATCTGAACAGCACCGGTGTTGAGATATTGTAGGGCAGATTGGCAACAACCTTATACTTGTGCGAGCCAAGCAGCTGCTCAAAATCAACCTTCAAAATATCCTGTTCATGGATTTTCACCTGCTCCTGACCGGTAAAACGTTCCCGCAGGAGTCCTGCCAGGTCACGATCAAATTCAACTGCCACCAGCCGTCCGGCACGCTGCGCCAGCAGTTCCGTCAAGGCTCCCCTGCCCGGCCCTACTTCAAGAACGCAGTCATCCTTACCAACAGCAGCAGCGTGCAAAATCTTGTTGATAATATTTCGATCAGTTAAAAAATTCTGCCCCAAAGCCTTGCGGGGACGCGGAAAAGCGGTGTTCATGGCAGTTGCTCCCAACGAGCGACCTGATCAAGCGGCCAGGTGGCAACGGCATCCATGGCAAGCGAATCCTGACATCCGGCTGCCAGATACGCATCACCGGCAACAGCCAGCATGGCAGCATTGTCACCACACAAGCAAACTGGCGGTATCTGCAGCTCTACCCCGCGTCGTGTTGCCATCTGCTGCATGGCAGCACGCAGACCACGGTTACAGGCCACTCCCCCCCCTACCACCAGACGCTGCAGCCCTTCCTGTTGCAGGGCTGCCTCGGTTTTCTTCACCAGCACCTCGCACACTGCAGCCTGGAAAGAAGCGCAGAGATCATGCAGATCAGTGCCTTCAGGCTGCTGCGGCTGTTTCTTGAGATGGGTCCGTACCGCAGTTTTAAGGCCACTGAAGCTAAAATTAAGTGAACCATCATGTAACAAGGGACGGGGAAACTTGACCGCTGTTGGGTTCCCGGTTTGAGCCAGTTTGTCGATCAGCGCCCCGCCAGGATAGCCGAGCCCCAGTTGGGTGGCGGTCTTGTCATAAGCCTCACCAACAGCGTCATCAATAGTACGCCCCAGCGTGCGATAACGCCCGATGCCGTCTACCCGGTACAGGTGACTATGGCCGCCGGAAACCACCAGGGCCAGAAACGGAAACAGCAGCGGCTGTTCCAGAAAACCGGCCAGCAGGTGCCCCTCAATATGATGCACTCCAACCAGCGGAATAGTACGGGCCAAAGCCAATGATTTTGCCATTGAAACCCCCACCAGCAAGGCACCCAACAGGCCGGGCCCGCGGGTTACAGCTATCCCTTCAATCAGCTCAAGCGAGGTATTTGCTTCAGCAAGGGCCTGGCGGATAACCGGTGTAATCATTTCCAGGTGCTTGCGCGAAGCGATCTCCGGCACAACACCGCCATATTCGGCATGGATCGCCACCTGGGAAGAGACCACGCTGGACAGGATACAACGACCGTCACCTACTACTGCGGCGGCCGTTTCATCACAGGATGTTTCAAGAGTAAGCAGGAGCATTAGAGGAGGTTTGCCGCCAGTTCTGCCAATTCAGAACGTTCTCCACGGGTTAATGTGACATGGGCTGAGATCCGCTCATTCTTGAACCGCTCCACCAGATAGGACAGGCCGTTACTGGATGAATCAACATAGGGGTTATCGATCTGGTACGGGTCGCCGGTCAGAATGATCTTGGTCCCCTCCCCTGCCCTGGTCACAATAGTCTTGATTTCGTGGGGAGTCAGGTTCTGGGCCTCATCAACGATCAGGTAC
>CAXNJF010000115.1:0-5824 GCA_964202585.1 Trichlorobacter sp.
GGATATCCCCGGAAGATCACCAGAAACATCCCCAGCAGCAGGATAAACTGACCGGCCAGAAAAGCCAGCAGCAGCCCTTCAAGGTTGCCGTGCCGCAGCAGAAAGGCAAACAGCAGGGCAGAACCGTATCCCAGGGCAAAGTTGATCAGGATCGCCTTGTAGGCCTTGAGCCCGGAAAGCAGGATGGCGGTAACCCAGACGCAGCAGAGCACTACGTAGGTGGCGGCGAACAGCAGCCGGAAGAACAGGCTTTGCTGGGGAAAAGCGAGCATGCCGACCGGATAGGAGAGCAGGCCGCTGACCGCGATTACCACCAGCAACAGCCCGTTCAGGTTGGGGAGCAGACGGTAATGTTCCTTTTCAAAGATCCGGTCTGCAGAGTAACGGGTAAAGGAAAGCTGCACCAGGCCGGTCAGGATCAGGCTGAAGGCGATCAGGTAGGTGACGACAGTCTGGAATTTAGCCACCATTACTGCGGGGATTACCACCGGCAGGGAGATGACCCCGATCAGCAGCACGGCGATGATCGACAGGATCCAGGGGCCGGAGCTGATGATGCCGGCGTAGGCGTAGGCCAGCAACAGCGAACTGTAACTGTCATCCTTCATCAGCTTGCGCAGTTCAAAACCGATACCGGCCATTTAGCGTAACGCCTCCTGATACAGTGCCCGGTAGCGGGCAAACATCTGCTGCTGGGTGTAGAGGGTCTCAACACGGTTGATTCCGGCCTGGCTGGCCTTGTTCCAGGCCTCCTGATCCTGCAGCAGCAGGCGGCAGATCCCGGCAATCGCCTGGGGGTTGTTGATCGGCACGATGCCGCCGGCAACTCCCAGCGCCCGGTCTTCATCCCCCACCCCTTCCACCAGTTGACGGCAGGAACCGACATCGGTGGACACCAGCGGAACCCCGGCGGCAAACCCTTCCAGGGCCACCAGGGGCAACCCTTCGCTGATGGACGAGAGTACCAGCAGGCCGATTCGGGGAAACAGGTCAACCGGGTTCATGAAGCCGGTAAAACGCACCCGGTCTGCAATCTCAAGACTCTGGGCCAAGGCACGGCACTCTGCCGCATATTCAGGATCTTCACCATCCGGCCCCACCACCCACCCTTCCAGATCGGGAATATGACTGACCAGTATGCGGACCGCCCGGATGTAGGTTTTGATGTCTTTGATCGGCACCACCCGTCCCAGCAGCGCCAGTACCTTCGGCGTCTCAGCCGGACGGGTACTGCGCAGGGGAGCAAAACGGGCTACATCAATACCGTTGGGTACCACACTGATTTTTTCAGGCAGGGCGCCGTCGCTGATCTGACGCTGACGAACGCCATCATACAGCGATACAATCTGACCGGCAGCGTCATAACAGAAGCGCCCCAGGGTTTCAAAAAAACGGATCCAAAGATCTCTGAAGTAGCTGATTTCAGTAAGATCACGCTGCAGGGCATTACGATTGTCCTGAATCCATTCATTATTAAAGATGTCGATCCGGCGTTCTTTGGTGTAGATGCCATGTTCTGACAGCAGCAGGGGGCGGCCGGTGTGGTGATGGAGCAGACCACCCAGAAACCCGGCATACCCGGTTGAAACGGTGTGGTAGGCCCTGGCCGGAATCAGGCTGCCGGCAATGGCTGCCAGTTGCCAGATCGGGCTGTGCATGTTGCGAACGGTCCAGAAGTAGTCAACGAATGAGGGGTCTTTGCAGCGTTGGGTGTACAAGCTGCAGATATACTCCCAGGAACGGTCGGCATACAGGAATTGTGCGTAATCCACCCCCCCTTTGTTGTGAAGGTAAAATGAGGCCTGCTTCAGTTCGGCCGGCAAACCATCCGGGTGCGGATTGGCAAACCAGCCGTGCAGGCGCTGCAGAATCTCAAAGCCCGCTTTGTCTCCTTTGCATGGCTCCACAGGCGGGGTGGTATGTTCATCATGCAGGTAGTGAACCTGCAGATGCTTCAGGTTAGGGGGCAGCTCATACTTGATCTCGCCATATTCCCCCGCCTTGCTGCCGATGAAGACAGCGCCGAAATCCAGCTCCGGAAAGCCTCGGATGATCTGGTTGACCCAGCTTGATACGCCGCCACTGACGTAGGGAAAAGTCCCCTCCAGCAGTAACATCACATCCACCTGTGCAGCTTTTGGCAACTTGCCAGAACTCATCGTGCCCCCCAGAACTGGGCCACCTGGCCGATGCAGGGTCTGAAACGGATGGTGGCATCCTGCATCATCAGCCTGTGTACTGTTTTAAAATCCCGTGCGTTAAAGGCCAGTTCAGCCTGATACGGTACCACCTTGAGCGGATCAGCCCCTGCAGCAAGGGCTGACTGAATGGCTGCTTCTGCCATTGCATAGTCCCGTTTTTGCAGATATATCCTGGTCATCAGAATATGCAGAGACGGATCCTCTCCGCCGTACTTTCGGGACTGTTCTGCATATTTGGCTGCCTGCTCCACAAAGAAATTACGCAAGTCGTCCTGGGCCAGTGCGCTGTAGACCATTTCCCAGTAGGAGAAGGCCAGATTGCGGCAGACGGAAGCCTTGAGCGTCGGGCTATCTGCTGTTTTCAGGGCTTCCAGGGCAGTGGAGATAGCCTGCTGGATCTTTTGCTCCTGACGCTCACACAGGTTGAAGGCCAATAATCGGATTTCATCATCGCTGTCTCCGGTGGCATGCTGCAGCAAACGGCTGGCATTTCCGCCGCCGCCTGCGCCAACCGACAGCAACGCCTTCAGCCGTTGTTCCCGGGGCAAGCCAACGGTTCTCAGGCGGGACCATGCGCCCCCTTCTCCCATGCCGGCTCCCAATGCCGATGATTCAGACCGAAAAGGAGGTAGCGGTACATTGGAAAATTCGGCGCGTTCTCCGCTGGTCATGAATTTTCTGAAGTACAGCAGAATCAGGAGCGTGCCCATAGCCCCGAAGCCCGGTACAAAAAAATTAAAGCAGAAAAACAGGCCTGATAATCCTTTACGATTGATGTCGTAACAGGTGGGGAAGCTGATGGTTGTCAGGAGCGAGAAAAGTGCCGAGGCGATCAGATGACCGGTCAAAAAAAGCAGAACCCGCTGCCAGTCCGGCTGTGGCCCGAATATCGCCAGCAAGGCTGATTGCTCACTGAGCAGCCCATAGACAAGCAGCTTGAGGGCGCTCATGGTTCCTCCGCCAACAGGTTGGCAAGCTGCAGGAGCGGTTCTTCGCCGGAGACAATGGTATATTTAAATGTAATGCCGCCGCTTTGCAGTGTCAGCTGGAGCTGGCTTTTTAAAACACCATTCAAGCGTGACTGATACCCTTCCAGCGCAGACGGTCCTGAAAAGGGCATCAGGGTTACGAACTGCACCCCCCACCCGAGATCCCGCCGCCAGCCGTGATCAAGTCCCCGTTGCTGCCGTTCAAGTATCTGGCACAGCTCATTCAGGTGTGGGCCCGGTTGCAGCTTGATCACGATCAGGGTGCTGACAATGTCGAGATCCCGTTGCAGATGGGTCATTTTGACCAGTTCAGAGCCAAAGACCGACGGGCAATCCGGATAGACCGTGATGATGCTTCTGGCGATACCGACTGCTTCAACCTGATCAGCTGCATATGCCAGCAGTACCCCGAGAATCTGCAGGGTTTCGCGGTGCAGCGCCATGAACGGCATGTCGCTTACCAGCAGCAGCCCGATAATCTGGCCGCTGCTGGTGCGCAGTGGCGCGGCAACCAGGTAGCAGCTGTGCTGACTGTCAGCAAGCCGGTTGACGGTCTGGTAGGCGGTGGTACCGGATTCAATCGCTGAACGGAGCAGCAGGTCATCAGGGTGGCAGGGGGCGCCTTTGCCGCACTGTGCCAGCGGCTCCAAAGCCGGTTTGCCGTTCTCAACCGCATACAGAGAGGCGCTGGAAAGTGAGCAGTAGTGAGCCAGAATGACCATCAGCTCTCCGGCCAGTTCCCTGCTGATCAGTCCGCCACCATCGGCCAGCAGACGCCGCAGTTCCATCATGGCCTGCCGCAGGGTAACCGGACGGCTGACCAGGTTCTGCTCAAGCCGGTCATGGGAATGGCGGACCATAAAGTAGGCCCGGGAGAGCTGCTGGAACCGCTCCGAAGCGTGGCGGGACAGCTGGTCGGAACGCCGGAGCCGGGTTGACCAGATTGAGCTGAACTGGCCGGTTATCAGAGCGATAAGTGCCCCGCCCAGTATGAAATGGAGCGGGAACACCCCGCTCAGCAGACCACTCAGTGAAAAAACAAACCAGAGTATCGCCAACAGTGATACCGAGCTGAGCGCCGGAGCGATGCCATACCGTAATGCAACAAGTAGAGGACCAAACCAGAGCCAGGGAAACTCTGCTTTCGTAAACAGGGGATCATGCTTGTTCAGCAGAATGCCTGCCAGCGGGACCACGAGGGTCAGCACCAGGGTCTCCAGCCAGGGGACCAGCTTTGGAAAACGTGACAGGTTGAATCGTTTCAAGGAGTAGCCACCACGACAACCTGGTTGCTGTCTTCATTGCCGACGCTGTCAACGGCACGGACAAGGAAATAGTAGGGAACTCCTGCTGCAAGGCCGGTAATGGTTGCCTGGAACGGGTAAACTGTTTCCAGTGCCAGGGAAGGATAGCGTGCATTCCAAACCTGATCATAGCCTGCCCCGATCGATGGTGACAACAGTAGTCGTGTAGCGGAAGTCAGTTTGGGGTCTGCCGTAAAATCAAAGGGGCTTTTCTTGTAGTAGAGCAGATAACGTACTTTATTCATGTCCAGTGCTACATCCCATGAAACGGTTATGTCTCCGGAGTTTGTTGCAACAGCCTTCTGAATCCCGATACGGGGAACGGGCGGTTCAGGCGGTTCGTACGTGGCATTGAAGGTGCTGGACCAGACCGGGGGGAGCAGGTCGGTATAGTCGGCGTTATTTTTGACAAAACTGTTAGGGAGCGTAATGCTGGCTGAGGTCAGGTAGTGCCGGAATCCGGCAGCATGGGCCTCCTGAAAGTCAGTGACCAGTTCCTGGTAGCCGAAACTGGATTTCCCCAGCAGGGTCTGGATATCAATGTTCGGTTTCGGAACATCCTGCCCCTGGCTGTTGAATCCGCTGGCATAGCCAAGTGACAGTACCTTGAAGCCGTCAGGACGACCGGCTTCCACCATCAATTTGGGAGCTGAATTGTACTTGTTGTCGTGAAAATAGACGTTTTCTGTGCCGGTATCATTGTCCAGACGGTAGCTTTCAAAAAATGCAAGATCGATCACGCCCCTCGCCGAGACCTGATAGTGAGGCGTGCGCGGATCAAAATAGAAAAGTCCCCTGTTTTGCAGGATAACCTTGTTAGCATATTCATGTCTCAAATGACGCATGAAAGCAGTAAAACCTGCTGCTGTCCATTCTGAGGCGGTCTGGTTGGTGGAGGCGCAACTGGTATAGGTATTGGGCGCTGCTGTGTCAACGGTATCAAGAAATACCCCGTCACATCCAAGCCCCCTGCCACGATTGGTGGTTAACAGTTCCTGCAGCCCCGGCGGTGTATGGGTGTCATGATGCATGATCATGGTGCTGATGGTATCGTACCAGGCCGGATCACCTGCATTGACAAAACGGGTCAGGAAGTTTCTGTTGATGTCAGGAATTTTGTCCGGCGCTCCCTTGCAACGCACGGCATTGTCATTGACAAAATAAGAAGCGAATCCGCCGTTCGTCGGTGTCCCCACGAGATTCAGGCCGGTCAGTGCAGTGCCGTTTGCCTGGGCGCCACGCGGGTCAATCGATGGACCGCTGCCGTTACCGGAAAAGCGGGGGTCCTTGCGTAAGGCCTCGTCTGATAACCCGTAGGTCCGGGAATCCT